>NZ_JAFEVM010000092.1:0-1355 GCF_016901105.1 Treponema sp. Marseille-Q4523
CGTATTTCCTCACGTAAAAATCTAACCGAAACGGTTTCGGTTACTCAAGTAAAAATCTAACCGTAGCTATGACCGTTGTACTGCCATAGCGATAAGCTTTCGCTGCAACAGCTGCGTCTTGTCAAGCAGCTGTTGTAAATCCAATCTGTTCTTCCTCCTGAAAAGCTCAGCTTTTACCGCCTCACTTACAGCAGTGCTCTCCATAAGCCTTCGGTAGGGAGTCTTAGCCGCATCATATTTCTTTATGACCTTTGCGTCTACTCGTTGCTTTGCAATAATCTTCATCGAAGGGAAAAAGAAGTTAACCAGCTTATTATAACTTTCATACAGTTCTGCTAAGACAGCACGAGCATCTTCTCCCTCAAATCGATAGTAGCCGACAATGCGTCTGACCACGCTGTCGTTTTTCTGTTCAACAAAACAGTTGTCGTTCTTTTTGTACGAGCGGCTTCGGGTGAACGTAACGTGTTTCTCTTTACACCACTGCAAAAGCTGTGTATTTTTGAACTCACGCCCGTTATCGCTATCAAGGCCTTTCATAGCAAAGGGTAAGTGTATTCTCACGTCCTCCGTCGCTTCTTTGACCCAACGATGAGCTTTATTCAAAAGTGCACGATTTTCCGTCCATCCTGAATGCACGTCGGTGAGTGTCAAGGTACAAATGTACTGTCCTTCGGTAGTTGTACCGCAATGAGCGACCGTATCGGCTTCGAAAAAGCCCGGTTTTCGCTCATCCCAATCGAAGAAGGTGCGGATCGGAATGAGTTTATTGAGATTCTTTGCCGGCCGTGTCGTTGTAATACCGCGGATGGAATGCTTGGGGATTTCCGGCTTGAGCATCCTACCGACTGTTGCGCTTGATATGTGAGCAAGTTTTGTTTTCAGTTGTTCAGTATAGCCGAACTTGAGAGCAAGGTAATCGATATTGTCGCGAATAAAGGGTACGAGCCGTTTTGCACACAGGTACATCGAAAATATCCACACGTGAATAATTTCTTTTTGTACGTCTTGACCATAGTATTTTTCATAGTGTCGCTTTTTACGCGGCTTTTTGATGATCTGTACGCTCTTGCTCTCGACATTGTTGAAGTGTGTTATTTTTATACGTGCGCTGTTTTTGAGGATGTGGATGGCGTATTTTCGGTTGTAACCGGTAGTTGCGGTGAACTCGTCGATGATTTTCGTCTTGCGCTTCTTGTTTGCCGTGCAGTAGCGTTTGGCCGTTTCTTCGGTCAATTTCTTTTTCGTTTTCATGTCTAACCCCATCTTGCCCTTCCTTCGGGCTTCTATTTTGGGTTAGATTTTTACGTGATGAACAGCTTTTTTTTCGGTTAGATTTAACGTGAGGCAATGCG
>NZ_JAFEVM010000093.1:0-1320 GCF_016901105.1 Treponema sp. Marseille-Q4523
AACGAGATGCTATGTTTTTAATTACCGGCAGAAGTGGTAGTCTTATCCGACGGGATAAGGGAGCAGACAGCAGGTTGCCCTAGAACGTGAGGAAATCTTGAATACAGAGGAACCTCGGCAACGAGATTAACCAAAACCTGCTGCCGTAAAACAAAATGCGGCCGCACCGCTAACGGTGCGTACCGCGAATAGGAGTTACGGTAACCAAAAAACCGGTAAAAGCTCCCTGTTCCCTATTTTATAGCACAAGGGGGTGTCGTATGCAAGGGAACGGAAGATGGATCGGCTTGGATTTGAGCAAGCGGACGTATGAAATGCGTTACTTTGATCAAAAAGGAAAGGTGAACGGATCCGGAGGATTAACGACAACAGCGGGAAGAGTAAAACTGTATGCAACGTTAAAGGCGGAAGATATTGTCGCGATGGAAGCGAATAGTCTTGCGTTTGTGATGGAGCGAGAGATGAGAGTTATCGGTTGTACGGTGGTAATCTTACATGCCTCTCAGTTATCGATAATCTATGCCAGTACGAAGAAGACGGATAAAGAAGATGCGGTAAAGCTTGCACGGTTGATTAAGCTATATGAAAAGGAAGACTTACCGATAGTGGATGTACCGACGGATACGGAATGGAATCGGAGGAAGTTAGTCAGAGAAACGAAGAGCTTGAAAGAAGATCGGACACGAGAGATAAATCGACTGCATGCCTTATTCGTGCAATGCGGGATAACGACAATTACGAAGAGTGATTTGAAAAGGGATACAAAGCGGCAGCATGTGCTTCCCCAGCTTTTTGGGTATGAAGCAGACCAAGCGAAACGAGTGTGTGAGAGGCTTACGGTATTGGAAGGGCACATACAGACGTTGGAAGGGATGATAAAAAAGGAATGCGAAGAGGATGAATCTATCAAGCGGGCACAAACGATACCGGGGGTAGGAGAAAAGACGGCACTTGCATTTGCAGCATATGTTGGAGATGGAAAGCGGTTTAGTAATGGAGATCAAGTGGCTAATTATCTTGGTTTAGTACCGCGGATAGATTGTTCGGGTACGATAAACAAGTATGGGCACATTACGAAGCAGGGGAATAGGGTTGTCAGAGCACTATTATATCAGGCGGCATGGGCATTGGTACGAAGCAAGTATGGGGGAGCATTACAGGCAAAATACTTTTATATGACAGGAGGAGGGAAAGGGAAGAAGGTATCGATAACGGCGATAGCGCGGAAGATGGCAAAATTATTGTATTTAATAATGAAAAATAAGGGGATGGAATATAAACAACTGCCTGCCCGTGTCTTACAAGCGGGCTAGAGCAAAC
>NZ_JAFEVM010000012.1:0-73962 GCF_016901105.1 Treponema sp. Marseille-Q4523
CTTAAAAATAGTAAACATTAAGTTATATGAAATTATGTGTTGGTTTTAATGATTGAGAGATGATTTTTTTATAAAATATTGTATACTATGAAAAATAGATGGAAGGTGTGATAAACAGTTCGGCAGAAATTCAGCCTCACTGTTTATCTGCCGAGTTTGCCTTTCGGCAAACGTCGCATTATGAGAGGTACCTATGTCGGAATTAGCTTTTAAGCAACTTTCAGCACAAGTTGATATGCTTTCTTATACTGAGAAAATTAAATTACTTGATAAGATAGTACGGACTTTACACAGACCCGTAAAAACTCATAAAAGAGAATTCTCAGACTTTAATGCGGTTTTCGGTTTGTGGAAAGACAGGCATCTTTCTGTTGAGGAAATAAGAAGCAAGTCTTGGGGTCGTTCTTAATGATTTATCTTTGTGATACTTGCGTTCTTATAGACTATCTTCGTGGAAAAACCGAAGTTCAGCAAAAACTTGAGCAAGACAAAGGACTGGGTTTGGGAATGTCTTCTATTACTTATTACGAATATCAAAGACTTTCAGTTTATTCCTGATTTGGCTTTGGTGTAGATTAAGATATAGTTTTTGTATAGAAAAGAACGCCTAACACCTGCTTCAACCTGACATTGCCTTTTTCGATGGAAGCCGCGCAATAAGCGGCGAACGGCGCGCGGTGAGAATTGGTCGTACAGATACAGTTTGTTCTACTGCCCGCATACCGGTTAGGGATAGAAGCGGAAATTGCCGAAGACGATTGGAGCGGATAGCCCGACCCGCCTGAGGCGGGGAACCCCCTGAAAAAACGCTAAAATCGGTTTTTGTGATAAAGAGAACCGGACAAAAGAATCATAGCTTCGTTCACCGACATTCGATTTAATAATTATTAATCGTATCTTACTCTGCGGGTGCGAACTCTTTCCACGCGGCGTTTACTTCGCGGATGTAGGATTTTTTTGCGGTATCGGAAAGGAATGACGCGTTGAAGCCGTTGCAGATGAGGCGCTTGATTTCAGGAAGCGTAAAGTGCAGCTTCTTATAACATTTCCAATATTCTTCGATGAGCGTCGTTTTGAAAAAGAGCGGATCGTCGGTGTTTACGGTAACGAAGATGTTTTCGTCATACATACGGCGGATCGGATGGTTTTCGACGGTATCGATAAAGCGCTTCGTAAATACGTTGCTCGTAATGCATACTTCGAGCGGAAGCTGTGTTTCGGCGAGGTAGGCCATGAGTTCGGGATCCTGTACCGATGTGATGCCGTGACCGATGCGTTCGGCGCGGAGAAATTTGATCGTGTCCCATACGGATTCGGGACCGACGTCTTCACCCGCGTGTGCGACTGCGTGAAAGCCGTCCGCGTGCGCGCGCGAAAATACGGGTTCGAAATTTTTTGCGGGACCCTTTTGTTCGGCTCCTCCGAGTCCGATGCCGATGATGTCTTTGCACGGATACTGCTTGAGCAGTTCGTAATTTTTCATCGCATTGTTACAACCGAATGTGCGCGATACGTCGAGCAGGAGTTTTATGACGATATTGTATTTTTCTTTGATCTCGGCGATTTTTTCTGAAAAGAGCGAAATCATTTCACCGTAGTCGAATCCTTTTTTTAAAAACGCGGATGGGGCGAAAAAGGCTTCGCAGTAGACGATATTGTTTTTGGCAAGGTACTTTCCGAAGTCGTCGAAAACGTATTTGAAATCGGAGACGGATTGAAATAGATCCTGTACGGCGAGAAAGGCTTTGATAAAGCCGTTGAGATTATCGTATGAAAAGAGTTCGGCTTCGTCCGCAGCGCTCATCTTTTTTCCGAAGCGCCGCTCGTACAATTTTTCGATCGTACGAAACGACATGACGGCTTCGAGGTGGATGTGTATTTCCGCTTTCGGTATCTTTGCCAAAAAAGAGTAAAACTCGGTTTCTTTCAATTATAATCTCCGTAAGATTTCCCGCGAAAAATCCGACTTTATATATATCGGCACATTTTCGTTAAATCTTAAGCATGGCGGAAAGCTCTTTTACGATGCGATGGAATACGGCGCATGCGTCTTCGACAGGCTTGCTTTCGCTCATGTCGACGCCTGCGATTTTGAGCGATTCTATCGGATAGCGCGAGCCGCCCGATTGCAAAAATCTGAAATAATCGTCGCGTTCGGTTTTGCCTCCGTTCAATACGCGCTCGGCAAGCGCAAGCGATGCCGAAATCCCCGTCGCGTATTTATATACGTAAAACGCGCTGTAAAAGTGCGGGATACGCAAACCTTCCATATCGCTGTTTGTTTCAAACCGCATTTCGCTTCCGAAATACTTTTCGAGAAGCGATCGATAGGTTTTTCGAAGCAGTTCCGCGGAAAGAGGCTCTCCCGCCTCGACGAATTCGTGCGCTTTCAGTTCGTATTCGGCAAACATCGTTTGGCGGTACAGCGTCGCAAGTATGTCGCCCGCATGGCTTGCGAGGAGATAAGCTTTCATATCGTCGGTTTCCGCGCGCTTTAAAAGATAGCGAAACACGAGTTCTTCGTTGAACGTCGATGCGACTTCGGCTTCGAAAATCGTGTAGTTGTACTGCATATAGGGATTCGCGTGTACCGAATACCACGTGTGCATCGAATGCCCGCCTTCATGCGCCATCGTAAACACGTCGCGGATGACGTCGTCTTTGTAGTTGAGCAGGATAAACGGATTTCCCGTGTATACGCCGCTTGAAAACGCGCCGCTGCGCTTTCCTTTGTTTTCATAGCGGTCGACCCAGCCGCCGAGAAGTCCGCTGCAGAGCCGGTCGGTGTATTCGCTTCCGAGAGGAGAAAGCGCTTCGCGGCATATTTCGACCGCTTCTTCGTAACTCGTGTTCGTTCGCACGTTTTTGACGAGCGGCACGTATACGTCCCAGTGGCGCAGTTCGGTAAGACCGAGCGCTTTTTTTCTGAGCGCGTAATACTCGTGGAGCGCGGGAAGATTTTTATGCACGGTGTCGATGAGATTGCGGTAGACGCTTACGGGCACATTGTCGGGATAGAGCGCTTTTTCGAGGCAGGTGGCATAGCCTCGCGCGCGCATCGAAAACACGTCCTGATTGACGCTTCCCGAATAAAGGGAAGCGAGCGTGTGTTCGTACGCTTCGAAAGTGCCGTAGAATTTTTTGTATGCGTTTTCGCGGACGCTCCGATCGGGATTGTCCATAAACACGCTCCACGTCGACTGCGTCAAAGGTTTTTCTACTCCGCCGACTGTCACCGTGCCGAAGCGCAGATCCGCGTCGGTAAACACGGTAAAAGCTTTGTGTGCGGCGGATGCGCTTTCGCTTTGCAGCGACATGATGCGCTCTTCTTTTTCGCTTAAAATATAACGCTTCATGCGAAGCAGTTTCGACAAAAAGACGCGGTAATCGCGGAAAGCGTCTTCTTCCATCCAAGCCCGTATCTTTTCATCGGGGATCGATTGGACTTCGGGATTGAAAAAACTCGTCGCCGCGAGGTATTTCGTGTACGCCATACGAGCGCGCCCCTCTTTATTTTGAGCGGCGGAGTCGGTTTCATCTGCGGTGAGCTGCAGGCTCGCGTAATTGAAAACGGCTTCGAGTTTTTTGTCGGCAGCTTCGTACGCTTTGAGTGCCGAAAGCAGTGTTTTATCGGATTCGGAAAGCCTGCCTTTGTACGCGGCGACTTTTTCGGTGAGCGCTTCGATTTCTGCGAGCGCTTTTTCCCAATCGCCGTCGGATGCGAACAGCGACGATAAATCCCATCTGTCGGAAGAGGGAACGTCTTTTCGAAGCGGAACTGAATGCTGTGTCATACCGTTATTATAGCGCATATCGCCTTTTTTTACACCCGCGATTTTACGTGTGCGGAGCATGTGTGCGCGGGGTAATGTACAAAATCCTCCGTTCCGGCTATAATAAAAACTTATGAACAGAAAACTCATCACATCGGCGCTTCCGTACGTCAATAACGTTCCTCACCTCGGAAATCTCATTCAAATGCTTTCAGCCGACGTCTTTGCACGCTTTTGCAGAAGCAGGGGCTACGATACGCTGTACATCTGCGGTACCGACGAATACGGCACGGCGACCGAGACGAAAGCGCTCGAAGAGGGCAAAACGCCGCGCGAACTCTGCGATCACTATTATAAACTGCACACGGAAATATACGATTGGTTTCACATCGCTTTCGACAAATTCGGACGCACGTCGAACGAAGAGATTAAAGACGTTACGCAGGAAATTTTTAACGATCTCGATGCGAACGGCTTTATCAAAGAGCACGTGACAAAGCAGCTCTTTTGTCCGCACTGCAATATGTTTTTGGCCGACCGTTATGTGCGCGGCACCTGTCCCAAATGCGGAAGTGAAGACGCGAGAGGCGATCAGTGCGAAACCTGCGGCAGCCTCCTCGATCCGACCGATTTAATAAAAGCGAAATGCGCTACCTGCGGTTCTTCCCCCGAAGTGCGGGAGACGAAGCACTTGTACATCGATTTGCCTGCGATTGAGGGGCGTCTCGAAAAATGGATGGAAAAGGCGAGTATCGAAGGAAAGTGGAGCGCGAACGCGATTCAAATGACAAAGGCGTGGATAAGAGACGGCTTAAACGAGCGTGCAATCACGCGCGATTTGAAATGGGGCATACCCGTGCCGAAAGAAGGCTACGAAGACAAAGTCTTTTACGTGTGGTTCGACGCGCCGATCGGCTATATTTCGATAACGCTCCAGCTCGCAAACGAACTCGCTGCGGCGGGAAAAAAATCCTTCGACTATAAAAGCTGGTGGCTTCCGTCCGAATCCGATGAAGCGGCGGCCAAAATACCCGTCGAGCTTTTTCAATTTATCGGCAAAGACAATATCCCCTTTCACACGGTCGTCTTTCCGTCGAGCCTGCTCGGAAGCGGACGCGATTGGACAAAGCTCTTTCACATGAGTTCGACCGAATTTTTAAATTATGAAGACGGCAAATTTTCGAAGTCGAAGGGCGTCGGCGTATTCGGAACGGATGCGAAGGAAAGCGGTATTCCCGCAGATGCGTGGCGGTTTTACATCTTTTACAACCGTCCGGAAAAATCCGACTATCAATTTACATGGAAGGATTTTCAGGAAAAATATAATGCGGAACTTATCGGAAATCTCGGCAATCTCGTAAACCGCACGCTGCTGTTCGTCAACAAATACTACGGCGGCAAAATCCCCGACGCTCCTGAAGACGAAGCGCTGTGGGCGGAAGTAAAAGCGCGGGAGCGGAGAATTACCGAACTGCTTGAATGGGCGGATCTCAAAGACGCATTCCGCGAAATCTTTGCGATAAGCGATATCGGAAACAAAGCGTTCCAAGCGGCCGAGCCGTGGAAAACGCGCAACACCGATCCTGAAAAAGCGGCAAAGCTCATACACAATCTGTGCTATGTCATAAAAGATTTGATGATATTGGCGGCGCCCTATCTCCCGCAGTATGCGCAAAAAGTCGCTTCGTTTTTCGGTAAAACGATCACCGAAAAGCGTATCGGAGCGGACGATCCGGAAGGTGCGCTTAGGTGGAGCGATCTCGGAAAAACCGAGGGTCTTTCGGAGATAGGAGCGACGAGCGTATACTTTACGCCGATGGACGATAAGACGATGAAAGCTTTTAAAGAGCGTTTTTCGGGCAATCAAAAATCGCGCGAAGAAGGGACGCTCGGAAAACCGAGTGCGCAAAAGGCAAAGACCGAAAAAAAAGAGCCTGCCCTCGCAGCCGACATGTGCGCGCATTTTAATAAATTCGTTTCGCTCAAAGTCGCAAAGATCGTTTCCGTCGAACGCAATCCCGAATCGGATAAGCTCTATATAGAACACCTCGACGACGGAAGCGGTACGGAGCGCGTCATTCAAAGCGGGCTCGTGCCGTATTTAAAAGAAGACGAATTGCTCGGAAAGCACATCATCCTCGTCGATAACCTCGCTCCTCGGAAAATGCGCGGGATCGAAAGCCGCGGTATGCTCCTTGCGGCGGATTACACCGATGAAGCGGGCAAAGAATGCGTCGAACTCGTAACGGCTCCGTGGGCGGCTCCCGGCACTCCGGTCGTGCTTGAAGGAGAGGATCCTTCGGCACAAAAAGAAAAAGAGATAAGTGCGGATGTGTTTTTTCAAATCGAAATAAAAGTGCATGACCGCGAGGTCGTCATTCAGGATAAAAAACTCACGGCGGACGGAAAAGCGCTTACGACGGAAAAAACCGTAAACGGCGGAGTAGCATAACAAGTGTTTGCTTTTACGATTGCGCCGCTCTCTCCGCGCTCGCTTGCCGACGGAGGAGAGCGTTTTTTGCAGTCGCCGTTTTGGGCGGCGTTTAAATCCCGTCACGGCTGGAAATCGCTCTTTTTCGATGTCCGATCGGAGGGCGGTGCTTTTACCGTTTCGGTTCTCGTGCGGCGCTTTGCAAAATATTTTTCCATCGCCTATATTCCGATGATGCCGTCGTTTTTGCACGATGAAACACAAAACGGTGTTGCAGGCGATTGCCGAGCGGATGCCGCCTCGTATGCGCAGTTTTTAGCGGAGTTTTCAGAGTCTCTTAAAGGCTTTCTCCCCAATCACACGCTTTGCATACGCTTCGATCCCGCCCTCGATTTTTATTCGATATCTTCGCGCGATTTTTTTGTCGCAGAGCTGAAGCAAGCGGCCGCTTCGGAAAAACTGGCGATCGTCAAAACGAAAACCGATATTCAGCCGCCCGATACGACGCTTATCGATTTGACAAAATCGGAAGATGAACTCCTTTCTGCAATGCGGAGCAAGTGGCGTTACAATATCCGCCTTGCACAAAAAAAGGGCGTCGTCGTCCGCGCATACCGCGCGCGAACCGATAAGGCGGACGTTCGCTCGCTTGATTCCGACGCCTCGCGTGCTCTTGATATTTTTTACGAACTCTATAAGACGACGGCGAGCCGCGACGGCATTGCGATCCACGCAAAAAAATACTATGAAGACCTTTTCGCTTTGAGCGCTTCACATAAAGACGCCCCGCTCATCACGGTCTATATCGCATCGCACGAAGGGGAAAACCTCGCGTCGATCATCATGCTCTTTTCTAAAAGCGAAGCGGTCTATCTCTACGGCGCTTCTTCAAACGCCAAACGAAACCTCATGCCCGCCTATCTTTTGCAGTGGACTGCGATATGCGATGCGAAATCTTACGGATCGGTCGTCTACGATTTTTACGGTATGCCGCCGTCTGACGATAAAAATCATCCGATGTACGGTCTCTATCTTTTTAAAACGGGATTCGGCGGGCGCATCGTGCATCGCCCGGGATCCCTCGATTTTCCGCTTTCGCCGCTCTATGCGCCCTATGCGTTTGCCGAAAGCGCGAGAGCGTTTTATCATAAACGCATCAAAAAAATTCTTGCAGGTCGTGCCTTATGAATATGGAAGCCTTTGTTTTGGGCTGCGGCGGAATGATGCCGCTCCCGTACCGCCATCTCACATCGGTGCTTTTGCGCCGCGAAGGAGAGCTCTTTTTATTCGACGGAGGAGAGGGAACGCAAGTGTCGCTCAGGCGTCTCAATCTCAAGTGGAAAAAGATAAATGCGATTTTCGTGTCGCACACCCACGCCGATCACGTAACGGGGCTGCCCGGCATTATGATGCTCTCTTCGCAAGTAGACCGCACCGAGCCGCTGTATATCTACGGCCCGCCGAAGATCGCCGAATATATCGAAACGAGCCGCAAAGTGCTCGACATGTTTATCAATTATCCCGTTGTCGTAAAAGAGATCACAGCTCCCTGCGTCGTGCACGGAGGGGAAGGGTTTTATATCCGGGCTTTTCCGCTCGCGCACACGAAAACCTGCGTCGGCTATACGCTCGAAGAACTCGATCGACCGGGTGAGTTCAGTCCCGAAAAAGCGAAAGCGCTCAAAGTGCCGATGGGGCCGCTGTGGGGAAAACTGCAAAAAGGCGAGAGCGTTACGGCTTCCGACGGAAAAACCGTTACGCCCGATCAAGTGCTCGGCCCCTCGCGGAGCGGAAGGAAGTTCAGTTATGTGACCGACACGCTCTATAAACCGTCGATCGCGGACGAAGTGCGCGGAAGCGATCTTTTGATCTGCGAAGGTATGTTCGAAGAAGCGCTCATCGATCAGGCGAGAGAAAAAAAACACATGACGGCAAAACAGGCCGCGACGATCGCGCGCGACGCCGGCGCGAAGCGCATGGCGATGATCCACTACAGCCCGCGTTATACCGACAGAGAGCTTTCCGTTTTGCTCGACGAAGCGCGGACGATCTTTCCCGCCGCGGAACTCACCAAAGACCGTATGCATTTCGACATCCCCTATGTCGAATAAAGGGGCGGCCGGCGGTCGGTTTCCTCGATAGTCGGTTTCCGACGAATGGCGACACAAAATATTTGTGAGTAAATATTTTGTACGGCTTTGTCACGCTCTTGACGTACTGCGCGAATTTTGCGATACTGGAAAACACTATTCGATGTAAGGAGAATGTCGTGCCCTGCGGAAAAAAAAGAAAGCGTCAAAAGATGGCGACACATAAGCGAAAGAAGATGCTCAGGAAAAACAGACACAAGAGCAAGTGATTTTTGCTTAGACTTTGTGAATAGGCCGCGTGTGTTCATGTAACCGTCGCGGTCTTTTTTGTTTGTAATTACGGAGGTTTTTTACGATCCTTTCCGGCATACGTTCTCCTCAAGATATTAAAAAACTTCCGCCGTCCGCTCTTCCTTTTCTCGCGCGCGAAATCAGAAAAACGATTATCGAAGTCGTCGGCAAAAACGGAGGTCACCTCGCAAGCAATCTCGGCGTCGTGGAACTTACGATCGCGCTGCACCGCGTGTTTTCGAGTCCCGAAGACGCGATCGTGTGGGATGTAAGCCACCAGTGCTACGCGCACAAGCTGCTGACCGGTCGCTATGCTTCGTTTCCGACGCTCCGACTTTCGGGCGGCATTTCGGGGTTTACGCGGAGAGGTGAAAGCGAACACGATTTTTTCAGCGCGGGTCACGCGTCGACGTCGATCTCTTCGGCGCTCGGCCTCCTCGTTTCAAGGAGCATTCAAAACAAAAGCGGAAAGGTTGTCGCTGTCATCGGCGACGGAGCGCTTACGGGGGGGATGGCTTTTGAAGCGTTGTCGCACGCGGGACAGCTTGCAAAAAATCTCATCGTCGTGCTCAACGACAATCAGATGTCGATCGATCACAATACGGGATCCATTTCGCGCTATCTTTCGCGGATGACGATGTCAGCCCAGTATCAAACCGTCCGCTATAAAATCGACCGCTTTATCGACCGCGTGCCGTATTTTAATAAAAAACTTGAAAAGCTCGCGTTCCGCTTTAAACGCGCCCTCAAGGGCATGTTTTTGACGAACAATTTGTTTGTCGATTTGGGATTCGAATACGTAGGCCCCTTGAACGGTCACGACGAACAGACGCTTGAGAGCGTGTTCCGCCGCGTCGAAAAACTTCCGCGTCCGGTCGTCGTCCACGTCGTAACGAAAAAGGGCAAGGGTTACAGTCCCGCCGAAGACAATCCGGAGCGCTTTCACGGCATCGGTCCCTTTCTCATATCCGACGGCACGGTCGAAAAATTCGATGAAGTGAGTTTTACCCAATCGTTCAGCGATGCCCTCCTTTCGCTTGCCGAAACGAACGAAAAGATCGTCGCGGTGACGGCCGCCATGGCGAAGGGCACGGGATTGAGCGCTTTTGCCCGCCGTTATCCGAAGCGCTTTTTCGACGTCGGTATCGCAGAAGAACACGCCGTTACCTTTGCAGGCGCTCTCGCGCGGGGCGGTCTCGTGCCGGTCGTATGCATCTATTCGACCTTTATCCAGCGGGCGATCGATCAAATGATCCACGATATCGCGCTGCAGGGCGTTCATGCCGTTTTTATGCTCGACCGCTCAGGAGCCGTTCCCGGAGACGGGGAAACGCATCAGGGCTTGTTCGATATCGCTCTTTTGCGCCCGATCCCTCATCTTCGTATATTGTGTCCCGCGAGCGCCGAAGATTTGAAACGCTGTCTTTCTTTTGCCGTCGAGGCGGACGGTGCGACGGTGATCCGCTATCCGAAGCTCTCGTGCCCTTCCGAGCAGGTATCTTTTTCTTCCGCGGTCGAAGAGGGCAGGGGCGTCATCGTTTCGGCAGCGGATATCGCACCTTTGCAAGCGGCGGAATTCGAAGAAAAAAAAGCGGGAACTTTTTTCCGCACGCTCTTTGTGTGTACGGGCGGAATGTACGCGGAAACGCTCGTCGCATCGCGATCGCTTTTGATGAAGGGTATATATGCCGATATCTACGCGCTCCGTTTTATTAAGCCTATAGATGAAGAGTATTTTGCGCGCATCGCCTCTTCTTATGACGGAGCGGTCATCGTTGAAGACGGAGTTTCGACCGGCGGTATCGCTTCGTATCTGGAAGGAATCTTGGTAAAACGCGGCATGCGAAATGTTGCGATAAAGGCGTTTGAAAATCGATTTTATTCGCAGGGAACACGATCCGAAATCTGCCGGGATGCGCATATGTCGAGCGAAGACATTGCAAAGGCGGCACTGTACTTCGCCGAAAGTCGAAACGCCTAAAGGGGTACAACCGGTGAAAACGCTTTTTCTCAAAGACGGAATTATTAAAACGGATGAGTGCGCTTTTGTCATGGGCATCGTAAATGCGACGCCCGATTCGTTTTGGGAAGGGAGCAGAGGAGACGAAGCGCTTGCGTTAAAGCTCATCGATGAAGGAGCCGACATCATCGACATAGGCGGGGAATCGACAAGGCCGGGGGCGGCATACGTGTCGGCGGAAGAAGAGATACGGCGCATCATTCCTGTGATAAAAAAAATTCGCTCAGCATCGCCCGTAGCGATTTCAGTCGATACTCGGAAAAAAAAAGTGATCGAAGCGGCCCTTTCGGAAGGCGCGGATATTTTAAACGACGTTTCCGCGCTCGAAGACGACGAGGGCATCGCGTCCTTTGCCGCCGAAAAGGGGATCCCCGTCATACTGATGCACAAACGCGGAATTCCTGCTATAATGCAAAACGATACGTCGTACCGCGATGTATTTCGGGAAGTGGACGCGTACCTTGACTCTCGCGTTTCGTATGCGCTTTCACGAGGCATCGAGCCGAATAAAATCATCGTCGATCCGGGAATCGGTTTCGGCAAAGATTTCGAAGCGAATCGCATTCTTATTAAAAACTGCGGAAAGCTTTGCGGCGGCTCTTATCCCGTTCTCATGGCGCTGTCGCGGAAAACCTGCATCGGCGAGATGACGAGGAAGCGCGCCGAAGATCGGCTCTGCGGTACGATTGCGGCGGATATGATCGCCGTCATGAATGGTGCGTCCATCATCCGCGTGCACGACGTCGGAGCCGCTTTCGATTCGCTTCGCGTGATGAAAGCATTAGATTGAATATCGGGTTTTTGAAATAAAAGTATGGAGGATTACATTGAAATCGTTGGACAGTTTGCGTGCGGCATACGATTATATCAGGCTCATCCTCGATATCGGTATCCTCACGTTTATCCTGTATAAGGCGTACCGGCTCATCGTCAAAACGAACGGCATGCAGATCATCCGCGCCGCCGTCATCGTCGGCTTGGCCTATGCCGCTTCCATTTTTTTGCATCTCGAAACGCTGCAGTGGATTTTAAACGTCATGGGACCCGGCTTTCTCATCGCCTTTGCGATCGTGTTTCAGCCGGAAATGCGGAAACTCTTTTTAAAGCTCGGGCAGAGCAGGTGGTTCGCTTTCGGCAGTCGTTCAAAGCACACTTATGTCGATTCCGTTTTGATCGCGGCGGAGATACTGTCGAAGCAAAAGCGGGGTATGCTCGTCGTATTCGAGCGGCATACGAAGATGGACGATATCCTCAATACCGGTACAAAGCTCAACGCCGACCTTTCGTCGAGCCTGCTCGTGACGATTTTCGGCATGGATACGCCTCTCCACGACGGCGCCTGTTTTGTGCTCGGCGGAAAGCTCCTCGCCGCAGGCTGTTTTTTGCCGCTGAGTGAACAGTATGATATTAAAAAAACTTTCGGTACGCGTCACCGCGCCGCCCTCGGCCTTTCGGAAGTTTCCGATGCAGTCGTGCTCGTCGTGTCCGAAGAGACGGGAGCGATAAGCCTCGCATACGATTCGAAGCTGCACTACGATTTGACGATGACGGAGCTGACGAAGATTCTCGAAAACCTTCTCGAAATTACGCCCGACGCATATCAGGTAGAGGATACGATAGATGAAAACAAAGCAGCTGTTTGAAAAGCTCACGGAAAATTGGCAGGCAAAAGTGATTTGCTTCGGCCTCGCGCTCGGACTCTATGTCGTACACATCACATCGATCCTCGATCGGAAAACGTATACCGTCCCGTTAAAAGTTGTCGCCGACGGAGGTATGTATCCGATGAGCGATTATCCCGAATATGTGCGCATAACGGTACGATCGACGGCTGAAAATATTGCGGAAACGCTGCAGAGCGATTTTACGGCGACGATCGATTTGACGAAATACGAAAAGGAAGGGAGCTTTTCGGTTCCCGTGTCCGTGCACTTGTCGCCGAAACTTTTGCTCATGGATCCCTTTGAAATAAAATTGAATCCCGAATCGGTATCCATGCGCCTCGAAGAAAAGACGCTGAAATACGTGTCTGTCGCCCCCTCTCTTTCAGGCGAAGTGCCCCACGGCTATGCCGTTACCAAAATGTCTGTGGAACCGGCGACGGTCGAAATTGTGGGACCGCGCAGAGCCGTCGACGAAACGAAGCAGGTGTATACGTCCGCGATCGACGTGACCGCCCTTACTTCTCCGAAAACGTTTGAAGCGTCGCTGCAAAACATCAATTCGCTCCTCGCGATAAACCCCGCAAAATCCTATACCGTGCACGTCGATGTTGCGGAAGAACCGCTCGTAAAAAAGTTTACCGATGTGCCGGTGCGCCTTTTGTTTTTGCCCGAAGCGCTCGAAGCCGAAGGAGAATCTCCGAAGATAAGTTTCGACGTCGCAGGAACCGTGCCGACGCTCGAAGATTATGAACTTTCGGAAAGCGCCGTATATGCCGACTGCAGCGCGATCGATAAGGTCGGCACCTACGATTTACCCGTACACATTACGCTTCCGTCGTATTTTCAAATAGAAAATCAAAGCGCGGAAACGGTGAACGTTGCGGTAAGAGTGCGCCGCGAAACTCAGTCGGAGAGCGCCGGCCGATGATCTACGGTATCGGAACCGACATAGCCGACGTGCGCCGCTTTGCAAAGTGGGTCGAAAATCCCGATTTGATCGAACGCTTTTTCAATAAACGCGAAATAAAAACTTCCGGTTCCCGCCAAAAACTGCAGGAACACTACGCATCGCGTTTTTCCGTCAAAGAAGCATTTTCGAAAGCGCTCGGAACGGGCGTTGCGGGTTTCGAACTCGGCGAAGTGTATGTCGAACACGATGCAGAAGGCAAGCCCGAACTCCGTCTCGAAGGCCGCGCTGCCGCCCTCGTCGAAATGCGGTGCGGATCGTGCGCGCGCATATCCGTATCGCTCAGCCACGAAAAGGAATATGCTGTTGCATTTGTCGTCATTGAAGTGTAGAATTATCGTATGATGCATGCAAAGGTTGGAGTATGACGATTCAAGGCGTAAAAAAGGAATCCGATAAAAAGAAAATTGCGCTTTCGTATTGGTCGAAAGACAAATGCCTGTGTCCCGTGTGCCGCAAAGAGTTCGACCGGGAAATCATGCTTTCGGGGCAGGGCAGAATGATAGCCGGAAAACTCACCGACGAACTGCACCGCATCTTCGAACCGTCGAAACGCTACGGTCGCATCTACCCTCTCATCTACGATATCGGCGCGTGCCCCAACTGTTTTACGGCGATGCTGTGGTCGGATTTTAAAGACATCAAAAACAAAGACGCAATCGAAAAAATATATTCCCATTCGGAAAAGCGGAAACAGGCGGTCAACACCGTCTTTCCGTATTTCGATCTGCACCGTCAGCGCTCCCTTTTCGACGGCTGCGCAATGTATTACCTTGCGCTGCTCACCTACGAGGATGCGAATGTTGAGCTGCTTCCGACCATGAAGCGCGCGATCCTTTCGCTGCGTCTTGCGTGGCTCTCCGGAGAATTGAACGAACGCTGTCCCGGTCACAATTACGATTATATGTCGAAAGTGTTTTATCAAAAGGCCACGTTTTTTTATGAACAGGCTGTTCTGAACGAAATGAACCGCGTCGAAAAAAGCTCGACGCTTGCAAACTGCGGTCCCGACATGGATAAAAATTACGGCTGGGACGGAGTCATCTACCTGTGCGGATTGCTCGAATACAAATACGGGCAGACGGACGATCAGCAGCTCCGACTCAAAAAATTGAGCCAGTCGAAAACGGCGATCGCGCGCATCTTCGGTCTCGGAAAATCGTCTAAGGCGAAGCCCGGCCCTCTCCTCGAAAAGTCGCGCGATCTCTACGATAAACTTTCGGCTGAAGTGCGCGATGACAATATTTAGGGGAGCCGGTGCGCAATATTTTATTGACCCTTTCCTATGACGGTACGGACTTTTGCGGATGGCAGCGGCAGGACGGAAGCAATGCGGGAAAGAGCGTGCGCACGGTGCAGGCCGTCCTCGAAGAAGCGCTTGCAAAACTGCACGGCACCCATATCACGCTTTACGGATCGGGTCGCACCGACAGCGGAGTGCATGCGCTCGCCCAAGCGGCGAATTTTTTTTCACCGATCGATTCGATCCCTATCGAAAAATATCCTTTAATAATCAACAATATGCTGCCACCCGATGTGCGCGTTATGAGCGCATCTTCGGTCGATGAAAAGTTCAACGCGCGCTACAGTGCGACGAGCAGGGTGTACCGCTATTGTATGTTCGCGTCGGGCACGCCTCCGGCGCATCTTTCGCGTTACGTATGGCCGCTTTTCAGAATGCCCGATGTGAAAAAGCTCAATGCGCTTGCCGCATGCCTTTCGGGGGAACTCGACTGTGCGTCTTTTGCCGCTTCGGGGGATGTAAGCCTTTCGACAAATCGCTATATCGAGCGTGTGGGATTTTTTATTGAGAGCGCGTTTCCGTACGGTTCCCTCGTCGTATTCGAAATAGAAGCGAATGCGTTTTTGTGGAAGATGGTGCGTACGATCTGCGGCACGCTTTTGCAGCTCGAAAAAAAAGGAGCTTCCGACGATGCGCTCAAAAAAATCATCGAAGAGAAGGATCGGAGGAAGGCCGGCATAACCGCTCCCCCGCAGGGATTGTTTTTGCACGAAGTCAAATTCGACGGACAGAGGCGACACGCTTAAAAAAAGGCACGACCGAAACGGCAGTGCCTTTTTTAATAATTAATAATTATAAACGGTCGATTTTACAGCTTAAAGCGTGCGCTTACGTTTGCGCTCCACAGATTGTTTCGCGGATTCCAGCAGCCGCCGAGGGTGCAGTCGAAAAAGAAAATGTTCAAGCCCAGACCCGCATAGAGCTGCGGCTGGATTTTCCCCCATGCAAAACCCTTCGAATTGTAATCGTGCGCTTCGCCTCCGCTTCCGTTATGGACGTTACCCTGCGGCACTCCTCCGACTTCGTATGTCGAAGCATACGCATAATCGTAATGACTTTTCGACGCCGTAACATAGGCGCGCATACCGGCATAGGGCGTCAGGATAAAGAATTTTTTCGAAACCTGCGCCTGTACAAAAAGCGTGTGCAGGTCGAATTTCGTATTCATCTCCGTATTTGCTGTAACGCTTGCATGTTGTATGGAGCCGACCATTCCGTCGTATGTCGACGAACCTTTTACACCGAGCGCCATGTGCGTGTATATGTAACCCGCGCCGACGGATATTTTCGGAAGCAGGGTGCTTCCTTTCATAACGGCATAGCGGATATCGCCGCCGAACGAATAGTACGTGATCGCGCCGGTAAAATCTTCGAACTTCAGCGAATTGATTTTCAGGTATGAACCGTACAGGCCGACATCGAACGGAAGGATGATGCCGCCCAAACGCGCATTTACCGAATAAGCGGGAAAGGGGATAGCATTCGGGATCGAAAAATTGAAGTCCTGCGATGCGCCTGCGGCAGCACCGTTGATTTCGTTGACGATCGTTTCGGCAACCGATGAAAATTCTTTTGTCTTTATAAACGTACCGGCGACCGTAAGGCCGATACCGAAATGCGGCGGCACGGACGGGAAGAGTTTTCCGATATATGCGTCCGACCAAACTCCGAGCTGCGTCGTCGTTTCGGGAAGCACTTCCGTCATTTTGTCCGTAAAAGATTCGAACGCTTTGCCGATATCCGCGCTCGCTCCGAACACGGAGGCGGTCGATAAAAGGGATGCCGCCGCGAATACGGAAAGCGATTTTAAAAATTTGCGTATTGTCATAAAATCCTCCCAAGTAAGATTTTGTTCAGTATACTTCGTATATATGCAAAATACAAGCGGCATATTGACACGTTGTGTCCGAGTATGCTATAGTTTCAAAACGGCAGGTGCCGTATGTCTCCTTCGTCTAGTGGTTAGGACATCGGGTTTTCATCCCGACAACAGCAGTTCAATTCTGCTAGGAGATGATTCATGGATATAATCGTTTTCGATCTCGGTGGCGTTTGTATTTTCAATTTTCAAACGATAGGAAAAATCGCTTTACACTATCATCTCAACGAAGCCGACGTCTATGCCGAATATATGCGTTCGGATATTCCGCTCATGGAAGGCGTCATGACGACAAAGGAGTGGTGGAAGGCTGCATCCGAAAAATTCGGCGTCGATTCCGATGCCGATCCCCTCGTCGATCTTTTTACGCCTTATCCGAACGCACCTGTTCTTGCGCTCGTTGACGAACTTCGTTCGCGCGGAAAGAGGGTTGTGTGCGGCTCCAATACTTGCGAGGGGCATTGGCAAAAGATGAACGCGTGCGCTTCGCTTGAGTCGCATTTCGACCGCTGCTATCTTTCTCAGCGTATGGGGCTTGCAAAACCCGACGTGCGTTTTTTCGATTATATTTTGCGCGCCGAAGGCGTCGAAGCTTCTCGTGCGCTTTTTATCGACGATACGAAAGCGAATATCGAAGGCGCCGAAAAAGCGGGTATGCGCGGCTTTTTGTTCCGCGACGAGTTTTCGTGGGCGGCTCTCGATAAGCTTCGAAGCATCGTGCTGTAGCTTTCGATGGACAGCCGAAAATATTTTTAATCCAACGTCTATATCCTTATTTACGATCGTTTTTTATCCCATATTATTTTGAATAATGGAATAATTACTGTTTTTATCTTTTTATAGCTGGTCAATATCTTTGTATTAAATTGTGTAATCTATTGTAATACAAGGAAATATAAATATGAATACGTTTGCATTATTATAAGAAAAAACCTATAAAAATATAGAAAAATCGCTTGACATGGCATATTTTTGATGTATAATGTATACGTATTCATATAAAGGCGGTGTTTTATGCTTTTTGGAGTTCGTAAAACGAAACGCAATACGGATGCTTTTTATGCATTGCTTTTTCTGTTTCCGGTATTTGTGCTGATCGTAGCGGTCACTCTTATACCGATCGTATCCGCAATCCGTACGAGCTTTTATGCAACACAATACGCTCAAATCAAGCAATTTATCGGATTGGAAAATTATAAACAAATAATAGGGACGCCGGAAGGGCGCAGCAGTATAAGAATTTCAATCGTGTATGTACTTGGCTCTTTAGCGCTTGTGATGCCGTTAGGCGTTATTATCGGGACACTGCTCAATAAAAAGATTGCGCTGAGAGGTATTTTTCGAACTTTTATCGTTATCCCATGGGTTTTATCGCAGACAGTGACCGCACTGTTGTGGAAATGGATACTGAACGGTAATTATGGCCCCGTTTCGTATATTCATATGCTTATTACCGGAAATAAACTTGATGTATTCAGCGATGCCGCGCAATCGATGTTTATAGTGATTATTGCAAATGTATGGAATACGTTGCCGGTTGTAATCATTCTGACACTTGCAGCGCTCCAAAGTATTCCGAAAGAAATTTACGAAGCGGCGATGATAGACGGTGTTCCTGCTTTGAAAACATATACGGCTATCACGCTGCCGATGATCAAATCGACGCTTATCACGGCGCTTGTCATGCAAAGTATGGAATATTTTAATATGGTGACGCTCATCTATGTGTTGACGGCGGGAGGCCCGTTAAATGCAACACAGACACTGAGCGTTGCAACTTTTAGAAACGGTTTTGACTTTTGGCATTTGGGGGTGGCTTCCTCCTATAGCGTGATAATCTTTCTTTTAAATATAGCGTTCAGCCTCGGATATATCAGATTGCTGAGCAAGAGAGATAATTAGATTATGAAAAAATCGATCGTCCGCAAAATTCCGTATTTCACTATTCTAACCGTATTCGTTCTGTGTGTGGTGGCTCTTATAGCTTTATTTCCCGTATTGTGGGCTTTTTTTACTTCGCTAAAGCCGGATGAAGAAGTTGCTGTTTGGCCTCCTCGTTTTTTCCCGTTGAGTATTACGTGGAGTAATTATTTTAAGGTTGTGTTTCAATCCGATTTTTTTCGTTATTTTATCAATAGCGTTTTCGTTACACTGATCGGTATCGTTATCATGACGGCGGTCGCCGCTCACGCGGCTTTTGCACTCATGCATTTTGATATACGGGGAAAAAAATCGATGCTGTTTATCATCCTCATGACTGCCATGATTCCTCCCGTCGCTCTGCTTGTGCCGTTATACCTTATGACTGTCAAAGTCGGCTTATATAATACGCGAATTATATTGATAATCATTTATACGGCATGGCGCGCTCCCGTACTTACGTGGATTCTGCAGGGTTTTTTTAAGGAATTGCCGAAAGAGATAATTGAAGCCGGCATCATAGACGGTTGTTCGAAACCGAAAGCATTTTATGCGTTAGCGCTTCCGATTTCACAGCCCGGTATTGTTTCTGCAGCGCTTCTTTCTGCCGTCTACGTGTGGAACGATTTTCTTGTTTCATTTTCATTTACTACAAAGAATGAAATACGCATGCTATCGGTCGGATTGTATCAGTATATTTCTCAATACGGTATTCAATGGGGTCAGTTAATGGCTGCCGTGATAATTTCCATATTGCCGATTATCGTTTTATTTATTTTATTGCAACGCAAGTTCGTCGAGGGGATGGCAGCCGGTGCGGTGAAGGGCTAAGCACCGACATAGACTGCATTGTAATATGAAATGTATAAAAATAAAATCGATATTCATAAGATGAAGGAGGTCTTTATGAAGCGGATTTATGCTGTATTTTTTATTGTAACGGCTTTTTGTGCATTTGCGTTTGCAAGTGGACAAAACGATTCTAATGCTGCTTCGACAGGCAAAACGGGAATAACGATGAAATTTTGGATTTTTCTCGATCCGACATCGACGGAAGATCCGCGAAGTGTCGTGTTGAAAGATATTGTCGATACCTATAACGCGACGAATGCATACGGTAATAAAGTGATCGTTGAAAGTATCCACTGGAGCAGATTCGAGTCGCAGGTGATCCAAGCTGCGGCAAGCGGTACAGGTCCGGATATCCTCAATGTGTTTTCAGATCAACTTAGGACGCATATGGAAGCCGGTACCGTACGACCGATGACAAAATATGCGTTAACGTTTATTTCATCGATGCCCGATTATATTCATACTGCGCAAAAGCTTACCCAGGGTGATGGAAATATCTATTCATTGCCGTGGGAAAGTCGCGTTACTGTGCTTTGGTATCGAACCGACGTATATGCGAAAGCCCCGGATTCATGGGAAACTCTGAGAACACTCGGATCGGCTGCTTCGGATAAAAACGGACTCGGCTTTGCGCTCGCATTGGGTGAAGGAGGAAACGGTGCGGGACTCATGGAAACCTTTATTCCTTGGCTCCGAAGCGCAGGGGGAGAATTGCTCGATAAGAACGGAAAAGCTGCGTTTAATTCCGATGCGGGAGTAAAAGTTGTACGATACATTGCGTCGCTCGTCAAAGCGGGAACGATGAACAATACGGCGATGAGTATGGTTTATGACGATCTCGTTGATGGGTATAAAAGCGGTACGATTTATGCCGGAAACGTTGCGACACAGCGCGCTTCTGCTATACGAAAATCGAATCTCGTAAGCAAATTTGCCTGTGCACCTATACCGGGGGTAGATGTATCTGCACCTGCTCCTGCATACGTAGCAGGACAAACGCTTGCTATCGGCGCTCATGCACAAAATCCCGATATGGCATTTGATTTTATAAAATCGTTTTATTCCATCGAAAATCAAACAAAATGGGTTAAGGCAAATTGTCTTCCCGTCAGAACCGATGTGTATAACGACAAACAGGTTCAAAGTATTCCGACATACAAGGATATGCAGATGTGGAGTGAATACGCGAAAACGGGGGCAATTGTATTCTTTCCCGCCGATTATTCGGAATTATCGTCGCGCCTTGCTCAGGCTGTTCAAAAAGTCGTATTTCAGGGAGCAGATGCTAAAGCTCAGCTCGACAGCGTAGCGAAATGGTACAATGCAAAATAAAACGGAGGAGCAGCGGTTTGCATGATGCATAGCGTGCAAATCGCTGTCGGAGTACAATGAAACAGTTTTATGATGTTATAGTGGTCGGCGGCGGTCCCGCCGGAATTATGTCGGCGCTCGCTTCCGGGAAATGCGGAGCCGATACGTTGCTTATTGAAAAAAACGGATTTTTAGGAGGGGCTGCGACGGCAAGCGTCCTCGGTCCGATTTCACCTTTTCATTTTAAGGACGAACAGGTAATCAACGGAATACCGCAGGATTTTATCGATCGCTTGATAAAAGAGAACGGCAGCACCGGTCATCTAAAAACGATCGATCCGTTCGGTAGCGGCGATTCGCTGGGTTTTTATGATCGTGAAAAATATAAATATGTTGCGGCAAAGATGCTCGGCGAATGCGGTGTCGATATACTCTATCACTCGTTTATTGATGACGTGATGCGTGAAAATGACATCGTAAAAGGTGTGGTGACGGTTGCAAAAGACGGTTTAAAACAATGCATCCGTGCGTCAATCGTCGTCGATGCGACGGGAGACGGCGACATTGCATTTCGGGCGGGTGAAAATTACAGTATCGGCGACGAGCAGATGCATCGTGTATCGCCTTCATCGGCAATGTTCGAAATGGCCAATGTTGATACCGATGCGGTGTTTTCGTACATAAAAAATAATATAAGCGATTTCGAATTTTATACGGATTGCGTTCCGATGAGAGAATTTTCCCGTCGCTTTGATCAACATTTTTTTGTTGCGCAGGGATTTAAAAGCCTCGTCAAAAAAGCGGTTGAAAATCGCGATCTTTTATTCGGACGAGATTCCATATTGTTGTTAAACGGAATACACCCCGGAACAGTTCATTTTAATTCTACGAGAATTTGCGGAGGAGATTCTCTTTCTGCCGAGGGACTTACAAAACAGGAAATAGACGGGCGGAATCAAATAGATTCCGTTTCCGAATTCATGATCAAATATGTACCCGGCTTTGAGAATGCGTTTGTAAGCGTTACTAATGCATCGATAGGCGTACGTGAATCACGCCACATAGAAGGATGCTATACGCTTACCGGAGAAGATGCAGCGGAGGGGCGGAAATTCAAAGATGTCGTGAGCAGAGGCTATTTTCCGATCGATCTTCATAATCCTGACGGCGGTTCCGGATACGGAAAGGGAAGCGTATGGCAACCGCTCAAAGATACCTATGATATTCCGTATCGCTGTCTTGTTCCCAGACATATTGACGGTATGTTGTTGTCGGGCAGGTGCATATCGGGGACAAGCGAAGCGCACGGTTCGTATCGTACGCAAGGCGGCATTATGGGGATCGGACAGGCGGCGGGAACCGCAGCAGCCCTTTGTGCTTTCCGGCATATACAGCCGCGGCAGCTCGATGCGGAAGCGGTACAAAAAAAACTTATTTCGTTTGGCGCTTCCGTATTTCGCGATGAAGAAAAAATGCTTGAGGAAAAAAGACGCGCGCATGAAATCGTAAAAAAATATATACAAGCACACCGAGGAAATTTGATTACAAAACCGGAAATTCTTTCTCAATTCGAATAATCGGAATCGAAAATTGATAAAAACGAAATCACCGAAACGGTGGTTTCGTTTTTTAAAATATGGTACAATTCCGCAGGTGGTTTAGATTGAAAAATTCAAAATCGATTACATCTGTGGAAGTAGCGAAACTTGTCGGTGTGTCTCAGGCTACCGTTTCTCGTGCGTTTAATAATCCTGAAAAAGTCGATCCGGAAACTAAACGGCGGATAATGGCGGTTGCCCGCCGATGTCATTATATTCCTAACGCTATAGCGAAATCGCTCGTATCCCGGAAAACGAATATCATCGGTGCGGTAATTGAAGACTTTGAAAATCCTTTTTACGTTTCGTTTGTGTATCGGCTTGCAGAAAAACTTGCGGAGTCGGGGAAAAAGGTGCTGCTTTTTAATCCTTGTGCAAATGAAAATGTTGAAATGCTTCTTCAGGAGGCGAGGAGTTTCAGAGTAGACGGTCTGGTTATAGCTTCTGCAATTCTGTCGCAGCAATTATTGGAAAAAGAGATACCTGCGACGATTCCCGTCGTTATGATAAACCGGCAAAGCGCTTCGGGCAATTATTGTTCCGTTGCGAGCGATGATGTTTCTTGCGGGCGTATGGTTGCCGACTATTTTATACGTCAGAATAGATACAAATCCTACTGTTATGTAGCCGGAGCAGATGTAAAACCAAGCAGTATTAATCGCAGGAGAGGATTTAAGGATAGGCTCTGTGAATGGGGCATTCGCTCATTGATCCAGTTAAAAGGCGACTATACATATATAAGCGGTAAACAAGCTGCAATGGCGCTTTTAAATAAAAAAATCGAATTGCCGCTTGCCGTATTTGCAGCAAACGATCTGATGGCTTTAGGCTTATTGGATGAATTGAAGTATACATCGCAATACAACATACCGACCGATATTTCGATTATCGGTGTTGATAACATTGAGCAAAGCTGTTGGGCAAGTTATAATTTGACGACGATGCAATTACCGATTGAGGAGATGATACAGTGCGCGTTTCGATATATCAATGCTGCGGATGATGCACGCGTTCAAAATGCGGGGCGCCATTTATTTCCATGTACACTGATAGTGCGCGGGACAGCATAATCGTTGTTTTGCAGCGATGCAATTTCATATAGTTGTAAGCGTTCCGGACGGAAGTGATGGACAGCCGAAAATATTTTTCAGATTCAGTTATCGATGAACTCAAACGCGCCGTCCGAGAAGCGGGCGGTAACGAAGTGTTTTTTACCGGCGATATCGATTCGTCGGGTATCGTCGTTTCGGTAAAAGTCGGCGCTCGCGGTAATGAGAGCGAAGTTCCCGTCAATCAAAACGACGTGCGCGAATGCGCGGTCCTCATCCACAATCATCCGAGCGGGCACCTCGAACCCTCCGACGCGGATATGGCGGTCGCTTCCGACGCGTCCGAACGCGCACAGGGGTTTTACATCATCGACAACAGTGCTTCGCACGTATATGTCGTCATGGAAGCGGTAAAGCCGAAATCGATTACCAAGCTCGATATCGACGCGGCAGCCCTATATCTCGAAAACGGCGGCCCGCTTTCCGTGCAATCGGAAAGCTACGAAGAGCGCCCCGTGCAGATAGCGCTCCTTCGGAGCATCGCCCGCTCCTTCAATGAAAATTCGCTCGGCGTATTCGAAGCGGGAACCGGCGTCGGAAAATCCTACGCTTATCTCATCCCCGCGATGCTGTGGGCGGTTTCGAACGGCGAGCGCGTCGTCATTTCCACGGGCACGATCAATTTGCAGCAGCAGCTGTGCGAAAAAGACATCCCCGCAGCGGAAAAGATAATCGGAAAAAAGTGCAAAGCCGTCCTCGTCAAAGGCAGACAAAATTACGTGTGCCTCCGCCGCCTGTCGGATGCGGGAAGCGAAAGAGAGCTTTTCGGTGACGATACGGAAACCTTCGATGCGATAGCCCGGTGGGCTGAAAAGAGCGCGACGGGAAGCAAAAGCGATTTGCCTTTTATGCCCGGAGAAAAGATATGGTCGCGCATAAAAAGCGAAAGCGATGCGTGTATGGGGCCGCGCTGTCCCTTTTACGCGCAGTGCTTTGTCATGAAAGTGAGGAAAGAGGCTTCGGCTGCCGATATCGTCGTCGTAAACCATCATTTACTTTTCGCTGACATCGAGTCGCGTCTGAGCGGGGCGGGCTGGGACGATCAGGCGGTTTTGCCGCCGTATCGTCACGTTGTATTCGATGAAGCGCACGGCATCGAAAACGCGGCGACGAGTTTTTTCAGCGGTACGGCGAACCGATTTGCGATTTTGCGTCAAGTAAATCTTTTGTACCGCAGACACAAAAATTCCGAAGCGGGATATATCTGCACGCTTGCAATTTTGTCGTCGAACGAAGATCGCGCGGCGGATGCGAGCGGGATCGTGAGCCGCGTTAAGTCGGCGATCGCGGATTTGGAAACTGCGGCGGGAGATATATTGCAGGACGATTACACGATACGCCTTTCCGATGCGACTTCTCGCGATTTCGGGCCGCTTCTTTCTCTTGCCGCTTCCCTTGCGTCTTCTCTTGCATCTCTTATCGCCCTTGTAAAAGAATTGATGGAAGGCATCACGGACGAGGACAAAGCGGCAGGCGCGTATTGGGAAGCGAAGCTCGTCGTCCGCAGGCTCGAAGCGGCTTTGCTTTTGTTCAACGACTTTACGGCGTGGGATGAAAAACGCGATTCGGTGTTTTACTTGCAAAAAAAATATCTTCCGAGCGATGCACTTTCGGCGAAAGACGATGAGCGGCAGTATACGCTGTTTACGAAAACGCCGCTCGACATCGCGCCTCTTATGAACACGGGCGTATTCGAGCCGATGGAGTCGGTCGTGTGTACGTCGGCGACGCTTTCGATACACAAAAATTTTTCGTGGTGGATGCGGCGGACGGGCGTTTCATTTGCCGATGAAGATCGCGTCCGCACCGGAGATTTTCCGTCTCCGTTTCCGTATAAAACGAACCTGCTTTTTTCCGTTCCGTCCGACGCCCCTCTTCCCGAAAACGCCGTCGACTTTCAGCGCTTCGTCGTGTCGGCCGTGAGCCGCCTTGTCTCCGCCGCACGGGGCAGGACGCTCGTCCTCTTTACGTCCTACGATATGCTTCGAAACACCTTTGCCGATGCGGCACCCTTTCTTTCGAAGTTCCGACTTTTAAAACAGGGCGACGACGATGCTTCCCGCCTCCTCGCTTCGTTCCGCGAAGATATAGAAAGCGTGCTCTTTGCAACCGATTCTTTTTGGCAGGGCGTCGATGTTCCCGGCTCTTCTCTTTCGCAAGTGATCATCGTAAAGCTGCCCTTTTCCGTACCGAACGATCCCGTCTTTACCGCCCGCTCCGAAGCCGTCGTAAGGCGGGGCGGAAGACCGTTTATGGAACTCAGCGTTCCCGAAGCGGTCATCAAATTTCGGCAGGGATTCGGCCGCCTCATCAGGCGGAGCGATGACCGAGGCTGTGTTACGCTCCTCGACAAACGCATTTACGAAAAGCGCTACGGCTCGATATTTTTAGGCAGCATACCCGAATCGAAACGCCTCTACGAAGATATCGATACGATCGTATCGGAAACGGAGCGCTTTCTATTTGACAGCTGAGGCATTTCACTATATTATTGCTTTATGTCGAGCCTTGTCACATTATGCTGCCTGTTCGGAATGGTAACATTGCCGTCCATCGGCAATATCATTTTGTATCCCATATCTAAAAAAGCGAGCGCCGTTCTTTCCGATTATATCGTGCGTACGGTAGCTCCGCGCCTATTTGCGATTTTATCCTGTTACAAGCATTTTCGTTTTATCGGCGACAAGCGGCGTTTCGGCGAACTTCCGCCGCAGTTTATCATCATTTCGAATCATCAAAGCCTTTTCGACATACCCTGCTATATGAATTATTTTCGCGATAAAAATCTGCGCTTTGTCGCAAAGGCGGAGCTAGGCCGCCATATCCCGCTCGTGTCGGAAATGCTGCGTTCACAGGAGCACTGCCTTATCCCGCGCAGGGCAAGTCCCGTAACGGCGATGAAGACGATCGAAGATTTTGCACGGCGCGTGCTTGAGCGCGACCAGATACCGGTGCTCTTTCCCGAAGGCTCTCGGACGCGGAACGGAAACGTAGGAAAGTTTTATTCTGCGGGATTTCGAAAACTCGCAGAAGCGACCGCGCTCCCCGTCGTCGTGTGTGCGCTCGACGGCGGCTGGGAGATCGGCAGGCTGCGCACGATCATGACGAATTTGAAAAACGGCAGTTATAAAGTGACGATCGTAAAAATCTATGATGCGCCGAAGACGAAGGAAGCGCAGAACGCGATTTTGGAAGAAGCGCCGCGCCTTATCCAAGCGCAGCTCGACGCGTGGCGGTCATCGGTTAAATAAAAAAGCGCACCGAAAGGAGCGGCGTAGGAAAATGCAAACCCGTAAGCGTCATGCGATTACGGGTTTGCGCATTGAAAATCACATAAAGATATCGAGTATGAGCAGGGCGGCAAAGCCGACCGCCCATGCGATCGTCGTTGAAATCGACCATACGCGGATCTGTTCTTTCGTGTCGGTGATGCCGCTCAAGCGGTTTACGACCCAGTAGAAACTGTCGTTGAAGTACGAAAAGAAGAGCGAACCGACCGTCGCCGCGAGCGCACCGAGCACCATATTGCCTCCTGCGGCCGCAACGATCGGAGCGGTGATCCCCGCCGCGGTGATCATAGCGACGGTACCCGAACCCTGCACGAAGCGTACGAGCGTCGCGATGATAAAGGGCAGGAGGATAACGGGGATGTGCGTCGCAGCGATCCCCTGTGCGATGTAATTTCCGACGCCCGCATCTTTGATGACTTGTCCGAGCGCACCGCCTCCGCCGGTCACGAGTATGATGATGCCTGCGCTTTTGATGCTCGCCTCAAGCGTATTGATAACGGACTCTCTGCTCTGCCCGCGCGTCAGCGTAAAGATCGCAATCAGCGTCCCGATCAGCACCGCGAAAATCGGCGTACCGACGACGAAAAAGAATGTCGCGATCGGCCCCGTCGCCTTCAGTGCGGAAAGAACCGTATTTAATAAAATGAGCACGACCGGCAGGACTATAGGCATAAACGAAACAAATGTGGACGGCAGTTTTTTCGCGTTCGCGCCGTCGTTTGTATCGTACTGCGGTTTTTGATAAGGCGGACGGAGCCATTCGCCTTCTTTATCGCCCGGGATCTGATAAATCTTTTTACCGAGCCATTTGCCGTAAAACATGACCGCGAGCGTCATCGGAATGGATACGACGAGGCCGAGCAGCAAAAAATTGCCGACGTCGATTCCGAAGGTTCCTGCCACGCCGAGCGGACCGGGCGTCGGCGGTACGAGCGAGTGCGTGATGACCAAGCCTCCCGCGAGCGCGATGCTCAGCGATACCATCGATTTTTTCGTTTCTCTTGAAAGCGCGCGTGCGAGCGGCGAGAGGATGACGAATCCCGAATCGCAAAAGATCGCGATCGAAACGACGTATCCGGTAATAGCCATCGCAAATTCTTCCCGTCCCTTGCCGAAGAGTTTAAGGAATGCCCTCGCCATGCGCTCCGCAGCTCCCGACGCTTCGAATATCTGACCCATCATGACACCCAAGCCGATGATGATACCGATACCGCCGAGCGTTCCGCCGAAGCCCTTTGTGATCGTCCCCGCAATCGCCGTCGGTGCCATACCGCCTGCAAGTCCGATGATGCACGATGCGATAATCAACGCGATAAACACGTGGACTTTCGTTTTGAGAATGAGCAGGATCAGCACTAATAGACCGATTCCGAGTCCTACGAGCATCTGTGCTCCTGAAATGTCTCCCATACTTCCTCCTATAAAAACTTTTGCAGGAAATATCAATTTCCGAAAAAGTTTTTAGCCGTGCGCATAAGCGCACACGTTTAATAGTCGAGTTTGCAAATACAGTGTATTGTACTCATACGATTTTTATCGAGATAGCACTTATACACGGCTTCTGCAAACATCCACGCAAACTCGAGATAAGAACGCTGCGATTTCGAGCAATGCACAGAAATTGCGAGTGTCTCCCATAAAAGAAAAACGCTTCGGCGTTTTTCGTCTCCGGACTTTAGCGACGGCGCTATTTCGGACGGCGCTTTTTATCGTACCTCCTATAAAAACCCTGTTTATTTTATGCGGCACTCATCCGCATAATCATCCGTTAATAAAATTCGGCGAATACTTTACCGCAAGGCGGATCGCTTCTATCATGCTCACCGCGCTCGCCTTTCCCGTACCGGCTATGTCCATCGCAGTGCCGTGATCGACGGAAGTGCGGAGGATCGGCATGCCGCCGGTAACCGAAATCGTGCGCTCGAAGTCGAGCGTTTTCGTCGCGATGTGTCCCTGATCGTGATAAAGCGAAAGGACACTGTTGAATTTGCCGATGAGCGCGAGATGGAAGACGGAATCCGCCCCGATGGGACCTGCGACCGGGTATCCTTCTTTTTGGAGAGATTCGACCGCCGGCGTTACGTCCGTCACTTCTTCGGTTCCGAACAGTCCGTGTTCGCCCGAATGCGGATTCAAACCCGCGACGGCCATCGTACCTTCGGTGACGCCGAGTTTTTTAAGCGCGTCGAGGCAGCGCTTTACGTAATCGACGATGCGCTCTTTTTTTACCATTTTGCACGCTTCCATGAGAGATACGTGGCGCGTCAAAAAGAAAACGCGCAGACCGCGCACTTCGAACATCGTCAGCGGATCGCTCGTATGCGTCAGCGCTCCGAAGATTTCCGTGTGACCGATAAAAGGCACGCCTCCCGCTTTGAGCGCTTCTTTGTTGATCGGAGTCGTAGCGACGGCGGCGACTTTATGCTCCATCGCGAGCGAAATGCTTTTTTCGATATACTCGTATGCGGCTTTTCCGCACATACCGTCGATCGTACCGATTTTAAACCTTGCCATATCGATATTGTCGAAGTCGATGAGGTTAAGTACGTTTTCGCGGTAGTCGCCGTCTTCGGGATTTTCGATGCAGCGTATCGAAAGCGGCACATTTGTAATCCGTATCGCCCCTTCCATGATCTTTTTGTCACCGATAACGACGCATTTTGCCGCGGCACACGTGTCTTTGTCCGCGACGGCTTTCGCAACGATTTCCGGCCCGATGCCTGCGGGGTCTCCGATCGGAATCGCAATAAAAGGTCTTGTCATAGTATTGCTCCCATAAAATTGTTTTCAAATTAATAATTTTTATACGGACGGCCGACGTCGCATTTTCTCAAAGGTACACCGTTTAAGTCGAATGCGCTCACCATGCTTCCGTTTAAATATGCGTAGTCAAATATGCGATGCAGTCTTTGAGTGCATATTTATCGCCGGCCATGCCTCCCTTTGTGATCACTTTCAAGCCGTCAAAATCTCCCCCGCACAATTCTCCGTACGCGGTAAGCGGCAGCACTTCCGTGTGCAACTTGATGCTCGATACGCGAAGCTCATCGTAGACGGCAAGCGTTATATCCCCTCCGCTCGTGTACAGCGCTTTGATGTCGTTTTGCCGCCGCAAAATTTCTGCAGCCATGGCCGCAAACGACGAGTTGACGATATCAGACAGTTCGTCGCTCGTACGCTTCGTCCGCTTTTCGTATTTTGTAAAATCGACTCGCTTGTCGGGGTCTATACCTTCTCCGATGAGCGCGTAGATGCGGAACTCTCGTGCAGCTGCCGCAATCGCTTCGATGTTGCGCCGTATTTCCGCTTGCCGCGATTCGTCGCTTTTTATAAGTTCTTCGATCTTGATGAGCGATACGAAGATGTCACGCGACGGAAGCACTTCGTCGATCTGCATTTTTGCGACGCCGTTTACGCTTCCGATCACGAGCAGTACGGAGCCTCCGTCGTTTTTTATTCGCGGAGCGATAGTGCTTTTGACAAGAGCCGCCGTAAAAGGTCCGGGTCCGACGCTTATAAACGGGATGCCCGATGCGATTCCCGCACCGGCGATCAGTTCCAAATCGTCGTCGGTGATGCAGTCGAACAGGATCGTACGTATGCCTTCTTTTGCAAGCGCCGTTATGCGTTCTGCGACGTATGTTTTTCCTTTACGCAACTCTCCCAAATCGACGGACGCGACGGGATATTTCGACTGCCTGCGGAATATGTCTTCGACACGGGACGTATCGATAGGATTTTTCGGATCGACGGCTGCGCTCGTTTTATGGAGCGGCACCGAATTGACGAGCATATATCCGCCGCAGACGATTCGTCCGGACGACGGAAAACTCGGAGCGACGAGGGCGGTATAGTTTTCGCCGAGCGCGTCGAGCATCGCATCCGTTTCCCGACCGAGGTTTCCTCTGAGCGTGCTGTCGATGCGTTTGGCGTATACTTTCGTATCTCCGCTTTTTAATTTTTTTGTCGCTTCGAATACGCGCCGGTACGCTTCTTCGGGCGTCCGGCTTCGGCTGTTTGTCGGGTACAGGAGACAATCGCATTCACGTTGTATGTCTTTTGCGCCGTCGAGCTCCAACACGGTGTGTGCGCTGTATCCCGCTTTATGAAGCAGAACTCCCGTTGCGTTCGCTCCCGTCAAATCGTCTGCTATGATCAAACATTGCGGCATAATTTCCTACCTTGAAGTGCGGCATTGCAGGAAGTGTCAACTTCCGAAAATGCCGCAGCGGTGCGCGAGAGCGCACACGTATATGGTCGAGTTTTCGAAAGAAAACTCGAAGTTAAACGAGACGCGCTATTTCAGCGGCTCGTTTAAACCTTGAAGTGCGGCATTGCAGGAAGTGTCAACTTCCTGCAATGCCGCAGCGGTGCGCGAGAGCGCACACGTATATGAGCGAGTTTTCGAAAGAAAACTCGAAGTTAAACGAGACGCGCTATTTCAGCGGCTCGTTTAAACCTTTTACACGGCGATCACGCTGATGCGTTTTTTGCGCAGCGCGGTCAGCTCTTTTCCTGTGAATTTTTTATCGGTGATGACACCGGTATAGTCGGCAAGCGTATTGATTTTTATCGTCGCCCGTTTATCGAATTTTTCTGTGTCTGCGACGAGATACGAGCGGTCGCTGTTTTCGACGATCTTTCGCTTCAGCGCGACTTTTTCGAGAGTCGGCGTGCGCACGGTAAAATCTTCATCGATTGCAGCCGTTCCGATAAACGCCGCGTCGATGAGAAAGTTTTCGATTATCTGTTCGGCAAACATACCCATCACGCAGCCGGTCGTCTTTTGGATATAGCCGCCGCAGACGTATACGTTTGTCCTGCTCTGCGACAGCATCATTGCGATCTGCAAGTCGTCGGTGATGACTGTTACGTCTTCTCTGTCGGCGATGAGCTGCGCGATTTGATACGTCGTCGTTCCTGCATCGAGGAAGACGGTATCGTTCGAATTAATAAATTTTATCGCCGCGTTTGCAATCCTGCATTTTTCGGCGGCGTTGGAAACTTTTTTGTTGTAATACGGCGTTTCCTGTTTGATGATCGCCCCTCCGTGGCAGCGGTTGATGAGACCGCGCGTTTTTAAACTCGTCAAATCCCTGCGGATCGTCATCGCGCTTACGTCGAGTTCTTTTGCGAGAGCATCCACTTGAACGGATCCCGCGGTTTTGATTTTGTCCAAGATATAGCGTTCTCGTTCTATTTCCAGTGTTTTTTCCATATTTTTTTCATCATTTTTACGTGTTGCTTAATGTTCGATTATGTTCGAACTTGTTTGATTATAAACCCGCCGCCGAAGCCTGTCAAGAATTATTTTTTTGTTGTTTATGTGGTCATCTGTGCGGATTGCGTTCCGCCCGCGCGAATTGCTTAGACCCGTATCGATTCTTGCGGTGAAATAGCCGAAAATCCGATCCTATGTTATACTGTGTGCGAGGTATTGTTATGGTAATGATAATTATTTTTACAATTGTAATCGGCGCGCTCATCGGATGGCTTGCCGGAATTTTTATGAAAAGCAAACACGGTTTTTGGACAAACTGCCTGATCGGCATCATCGGTTCAATCGTGGGTTCCGCCATCGCGAATGCGCTGAATATCGGCGGAGGGGGATTCGCTTCTTCGATAATCATCGGCGTTGCGGGCTCGTGTATCTTTATCGCGGCTGTCCGCGCGATCATGGGGAAAAAATTTTAAACACGGATGTACGTGTGCGCTTTCGCGCACTAATGCGGCATTTTCGGAAGTTGATATTTCCTGCAATGCCGCATTTTAAGGAGTGTTTTGATGATACGCATGGGAATTATCGGTGCGGGGCGTATCGCTGCCGTCATCGCAAAGACGATCCGTATGATGCGCGAGCGCGGTATCCATCGCGTAGAACTGTACGGCGTCGCATCCCGCAGCGCGGAAAAAGGGCGCGCTTTTGCCGCCGAATACGGTGCGAAAAAATCGTTCGCATCGTATGAAGCGCTCGTCTCCGATCCCTCAGTCGATCTCGTGTATATCGCGACGCCGCATTCGCATCACGCCCGGCACATACGGCTCTGCCTTGAAGGCGGGAAGCACGTGCTGTGCGAAAAAGCGTTTACCGCAAACGCCGCCGAAGCGAAACTTGTCGTCGACCTTGCGCGCGAAAAAAAACTTTTGCTTGCCGAAGCGATTTGGACGCGCTACCAGCCGATGCGAAACATCATCGCAGAGGCGGTTGCGTCGAAAATCGCAGGGGAAGCGAAAATGCTTACGGCGAATTTAAGCTACAGTATCCTGCACAAAGAGCGCATCGTTCGCCCCGAACTCGCAGGCGGTGCGCTCCTCGATGTCGGCATCTATGCGCTGAACTTTGCCGAAATGATTTTCGGCCGTTCGGACGGAGTGCAGGCTGTTTGCCAAAAAAATGCGGCCGGAGTCGACATACACGACAGCATCACGCTTACGTATGAAAACGACGGACGGCTCGCGATCCTTGCCGCAGGAGCAGACGCGGTCTCCGACCGCTACGGGATGATTTACTGCACGGACGGATTTATACAAATCGAAAACATCAACAATCCCCAGAAGATAAGCGTTTTTAATAAAGAGCGCACATTGGTAAAAGAGGAAGCGTGTCCCGCGCAGCTGACAGGCTATGAATATGAACTCATTGAAGCGGCGGACGCGATAGAAGCGGGCAAAATCGAATGCCCTTCGATGCCGCTTTCCGAAACGTTGCACATTATGGAACTGATGGATGAAATCAGGCGGATTTTCGGCGTGCGCTATCCGTTCGAATAAAAACACCGCTTCCCGATGCGCGATACTAGAATCGAACTAGTGACCCCAAGCGTGTCATGCTTGTACTCTAACCAACTGAGCTAATCGCGCACCCGAAAGCGGTGTAGTAATTACTCTATCGGATATCGTGCGTTTCGTCAAGATAGCGATATTTTTTTGTCGAATGTGAAGATGATTTGAAGATTTCACCGGGGAATAAATTCGAACATCTGTTCGGGTGATTTGAAAGATTATTGTTCGATACGAATAAACGACCGATGGAGAATACAGTTTAAGTTTCAAAACAATGAAGCTTATGAAGTAACGATTACGGATTATCACTAAGCGAGGTTCGTATGGATGAGAACATCGAGTTGCCGAAAATCGGCGACATTATTGCAAAAGAAAAATTGAAAAGCGATTTGGATAAAATCCCAAGTTGCAGGAAGACCGCATGAAGGAGCGCCGGTACTTTGGGATATGTTCTTGCGTTTTTAATGATTCATCTCGTTATTATTATACCGCTCGCGGTGCCTTTTATTTTATTCGTCGTTCTGGCGATCAAAAAGAAAAAAAAGATATTGTTTTTTGTTGCTGTGCCTTTTATTATTCTGCCGTATTTGCCGCACGGGAGCAGAGCGTTTTGGGGATATAAAATTACGAACGAGTGCCGGATAAAAAAACATCTCTTTCAAAAAAAATATTATTTGGGGGACGAAAAAGGCAAAATGCTTGCGGACGGTGTTTTTGAATGGACAATTACGGATGAGTATATTTACGGTTTTGACGGATATGAATCCGAATATGCCGTCGGTTTTATTTATGATCGCAAAACGAAACAAGGCGAGAATTTTGATCATGATGAATTTATTTCGGAATGCAAAAGACTAGGGCTTGAATATCCTTCACGTTTTGATAATATTTATACTTTGCAAAACGGTTTATCGAGAGCATATCCGCTGGATGGCGAACGATGAATAAAAAAAGGTTGGTATGATGAATATCCGTATTAAAACCTGGAAGGATATGGTGTTCCTTCTATTGGCATTTATCTCATCTACAGCAATTGACAAAATTCTTGAACTGCTTAAAGGGAATAGTAGAAGTTGTGAATTTAAGACAAAACTTAGATATGGATAGACTGTTGCTCTGCAGTTTTATAGGTTTGATTTTTTTTTGTTGTTTTTATTATTTTAGCGTATGTTTTAAAAATTTTTTGAGTTTATAACAAAAGATTAGGGTAAAAAGAGCTTTACCGGTAATATACAAATTATTAATTATACGGATGGGTACGGTACTGTGTTTACAGCACTCACAATTCCCCGTACCTCAATCCAAAGCCTAATATGCCGACAAAAAAGTACGCGGCGAGGGATAGGATAAACACTATATTGTACGGAAAAAGCTTGTTCTTTTTCAAAGATAAAAATACGGGTGCGGCAATTCCCGTAAGAATACATAATCCTATCAACACGAGTATAATCGTGTCCTTAAAAAAAAGTAATGCCGTTGTGAGTTCCGGAAAAAAAGCAGCCAACGGAAAAACGGTAATGTATTCGAAAAAACCTTCATGTATGAGAGATATCGGACTCGGCTTTTCGTTCGATATGATATATTCAACTAAAAAACAGCCTGCGAATAAAATAAAAAACGCGGATATATAAAAAATTATTATCTTTTTCTTTTTCATAATGTTCAATCGTTTTGTAACATTCGCCCTTATAATCCGTTTTTATTTCTTCAGCGTTTCCGCGTGTGCGGTTTTTTCTCCTGCGAGGAGGCGCGCTTTATGCACTTTGACTTGGGGGTGTTTTTTTGCCAAATCGAGGATCGCATTTTCGACGGCTTCTTTTTTCTTTTCTCCGAAATCGAAGAGCTCTTCCTGCTTCGGCTCCGATGCGCCGCTTATGTGATCGGCTCCGATTCCGATGAGGCGTATGCCGCGCCCCGATTCGTATTTTTTTTCAAACAGAGCGCATGCGCGTGCGTAGAGGTCGTCGATCGACGTTATCTTTGACGTTGAAGTTTCGCGGGCGGAAACGGTTGTAAAATCTTCGTAGCGTATTTTTACAAAAACGGTTTTGCTCGTATAGTCTTCGCGCCGCATGCGAAACATGACGGTGTGCGAGAGTTCCATGATTGCGGTTTTTATCGCGTATGTGTCGGTAAGGTCGTATGCGAAAGTTTTTTCGGAACTCAGCGAATGGGAAGCCGCGTCTCTCATAAAAGTGTCGGGTTCTCTTCCGCGCACGACGTTGTATAAAAAATTGCCTGCGGCTTTTCCGAACAATACGCAAAGCAGTTCTTCGCTTTTTTCCCGAAGATCGCGTGCGGTAAAGATGCCCGCCTGATTGATGCGCGAAAGCGTTTTGTGTCCGATGCCCCATATTTTTTTCAGCGGCAGCGAAAGCATAAAACGCTCTTCGTCTCCCGATTCGACTTCAAAAAATCCGTCGGGCTTCGACATTTCGGACGCGAGCTTTGCGATGTATTTCGTGCTTGCAAGACCTACCGATACGGTGAGTCCCGTCGTATCGAGCACTTCTTTTTTTAAGCGGAGCGCGGTTTGTTCGGGATCTCCGAAAAGAAGCTCGGTGCCCGTCAAATCGATAAAAGCTTCGTCGATGGAAATCTGATCGACGTCGGGAGAATATTCGCGGAATATATCCATGATCTGAGCGGAGACTTCGTGATAGCGCTCATGTCTTCCGTGCAGGTAGATGCCCGAAGGGCAGAGCCGGTACGCTTCGGCGACGGGCATAGCCGAATGGACGCCGTATACGCGCGCTTCGTAGGATGCGGTCGAAACGACAGCCCGCCGTTCGCCAGGCAGCCCTCCGACGATCACGGGTTTTCCGCGGAGAGCGGGGTTGTCGAGCTGTTCGACTGAAGCGAAAAAGGCGTCGATGTCGACGTGGAGAAAGCGCTTTGTCATGAAAAGCCGCCGCTTTTTTGAGAAGGAATATCGAAAGTGTACGTGCTTTTGACGTATGCGTTTTTTTCGCCTGCTTCATAGAGCGCGCTCACTTTTACCGTTGTCGAAGCCGAAGTGTCGGCGGTATATACAAAGACGAGCGTTTCGGGCGGGTACGGCGGGATCGCAAAAGTATCGGTGTTCGTGCCCGTATCGGAAACGTATTCGGAGTCGGAGTAGAGTACGGGATTTCGCGATGCGCCCGTAAGAGACACGGAACACAGGACGGCGTTTTTTCCGATCCGTACGACGATGCGGCGCGATGTGTCGCCGAAAAAGGTTCTGTCGCTTACGCTGCACGAAATACGGTTTTCGTCCGTCTCTCGTATGTCGCTTCTAAGCGCGGATCGTCTTTCGTCTCCGGTATCGAAACGGTCGGGAATATAGGTGATCGCGGTAAAAATCAAAGTCGCGATCATTGCAATAGCTGCGAGAGATAAGACGGCATTGCGCATACGCATACCGAAAACGGAGAGTGATGTGTTTTGCCACCTTTCGTTCATGCGCGCTATGATGCGGAACCACTGTATTAAAAACGGAAGAAAAAGAAAGGCGAGGAGGACGTTTATCGGAAACGGACTGTACGCGACGGTGCGGAATGCGTTTGCGCGGCCGAAATTGATTATCTGCACGACGTAGGGCAAAAAGGGTATCCCCATCAGAAAAAAAAGCGCGATAAGGGAACCGGTACGCTTGAACGGCCGCGACAAATACGTAACAACGTATTCCATCGTAAAGAGGAAAAAAAGCGATATGTCAACGGCGGCAAGGATAAAAATATTGACGACGGAAGCGAGCGTGAGGACATAGGCGTAGGCTTGTTTTTTGAGTATGCCTTGCCGGCGTATTTGAAAAAGGTAGAGAATGGTCACGATGATAAAGGCTGCGGCGACTTTTAGGACGAATTGCACGAGCGTGCCGATGCCGAATACATTCGACAAAAAATGTGTAAATATTTGACTTGCCTGAAACGAAAGAGACGCGATAAGGGCTGTGAGCGGGATTATGTACCACAGATGCACTACGTCGCGCCGTATGTTTTTTCTATTTTTTTTGTCGACGATAAACGAAAATTCGCAAAGAATAAAAAGACTTACGAATGCGATACCCATAAAACACAGCACGATAAATCGCTCATCGAAGTCGACGATCGACGTGCCCGTCGGGATGAGTATGTAGTGCCTGTCCCAGCTTTCAGCTCCCGTCGCCGCGTACGCAGAAACGAAGGATGTCAAAAGCGGAAGCGCATTTTCGCTGTCGGGAGAAAGCGAAAGCGATACGCACGGGATTTCGCGCGTAAGAAAAAAAGACGAGCGCTCATCGCTTTCGATGAGGGAGAGGCGGAAGAGCGAATTGAGTCCGCCGCCGCGGAGGGTATAGGGGATGGCGTTTTCATCGCACGCGCGGATGAGGCGCAGCACGAGCCAATCGGGGGAAACAGTGCCTTCGCCTCCCGGTTCGATTGCCGCTTTTTTTCGGGCGTCGAAATCGACGCACACGGCCGCATAATCGTCCGGCGTTTCGATGCTTTTTGCGAATATGTCGGTACCTTTTATCTGCGGTATGCCTGCATCGATCTTTTCGTCTCCGTAAGAAAAAAGCAGGATGATATCCGAGTCGCTTTTGATTTCTTTTACGCTCTGCAAAAACGGCGTAAAAAAATCGCGGTGGACGTACGCGTCTTCCATCGTAAAGGCGAGGATGAGTCTTGTGCGTCCGTTTGAAACGGTAGTCTTTTCGGATGCGGGAATGCGGACGTAGACGTTGTACGGGAAATCGTTTTGTCCGCCGGAAACGAGGGCATCGCTTACTGTACGTAAACCGAATGAAGACAGAAAAGAAGCCGTTTCGCGGCAGAGTTCGCGTCCGTGCACTTCGTTTTGCGCGCACAGGGATACGGAAGCGAAAATGCCGATAAAAAAACACAGTGCGAAGCGCTTCGTTTTCATGCCGTCAGTGTATTGTATAACGTGTTTACAATGCAAGTCCTATTGTATATAATACTGCACATTGGCAAATGTAAACGATTGGAAAAAAACTATGAGTACGACTGAAAAAAAAATTATGTTCGGTTTACCGCTGAAAATCATATTGACGGAGGACGGTGCTTCTTATTTTATAAGCCGCAAAAAAAAGCTCCTTCGTTTCAGACTTGCGGACAATGCCGACGAATACGGTATCTTTTTTAATAAATTTTATCCTCAGTCCGTCCAACATTTGATTTTACTCGACTACATTTCAAAAATCGAAATATCGACGACCGAATTCGTTTCGGTGCGGCAGGAAGTCATGGATCTTGCGAAGATCATCGTCTATTCGCTGCTTTACAAACAGTTCGATCGGGAAGTGTATTCCGCCCTCATTAAGTGCGCCTGCGTTCGAAAATACAATCGATCGAATCCCGCACATCTCATCGACGAAGAGACATCGATAAGCGAGCGCCAGCTCAAGCTCATGCTTTTAAATAAAGATGCGATCATCGCGCAGACGCGGAAGCAGATACTCGATCCGATTTGGCAGAGCATCGTCGACAACAAGGGCTACTCTGCGGAAGAAAAAAACATTTACCTTTTGATGAGTGAAAAATTTTTGAACCGCTTGGGCCTCATGAATTGGTATATCATTACACTCTTCTGCAAAAACCAAGGTTTCCCCGAAATCCTCCTTACGCTGCGCAATAAGCTTGTCGCGTATATGGAAAAATCTCGGGTCGCCGAATATATTTCCGTCATGATCATGGAGCTTGCGCTCAACAGCGAAAGCTTGAATATCCGCAAAGAGGCGCGCAATATGTATCAGGGCGTCGACAATATCGATGCGCTCATCCTGGATCCCGTCATCAGAGAAAAAATTATTAAAGAGTTGCAGCGCAAGCGAGAACTCGTATTTTTGTCGTGGAAGCTCGGAGGAGGGGCTTCGTCGATCGGCAGGCAGGGCAGGCTGCAGATCACGCTGTACAACAAAGACGACGCGTTTCAGGAAATGAAAGAGACGATCGAAGCGAAAAAGACCGCGGACACGAGCAAAAAGACCCTCATCGATTTTTACCGCGAGCTTCCCGAAGGCCAGGAGGGCGTCGACTTGGGTTTGTACTACCTCTCCTATCTCGACGATGCGTGCAAAAAAGTCGGTGTCAAATTCGAATCGCTTGTGAGTCAGTTTACGGCAAGCGATTTGACCGTCATCAATCTGATATTCAATTTTTAGCTATGAAATCGTCCGTGCCGCTTTTTGCGCTTTCCGGCTTTCTGCTTTTTTTTTCCTGTTCTCTTTCCGCGCCGGATGTGAAAGGGGTGAAGGCGGCAGCGGTATTCGAGTATGCGGACAACGATTCCGATCCGCGCATGCGTCTCGCGGTCTTCGCCGAAGCGGGAAGCGACGTGCGGAGAGTCGAAAGCATCCGCATTGTTTCAAACGATAGGGGCTGGGAGTGGAAAGCGATCGGTTTGGAAATTTTCGCTTCCGATGCGAGGCAGTGGGCGGGCTATACGAATTTCGTTTCGCCCGGAGACGGGGCGATCCCGCAGGGGGCGTACACGTTCTTTTATACGGATGCGCTCGGCGATGACGCGGAAAGCTCTTTTTCCGTTTTTTATCCCGCCGATCTTGTACACACACGATCGGGCGAGGCGAAGGAAAAACTCGGAACGGGGATGAAGGAACGGATCGCGCTTTACGATGAAAAAGACGTTCTCATCTACTTCGATGCGCGCAAAGCAGGGTGGAGAGAAGACGATGATGTATGGCGGGAAATGGAAAACGCGTCCCGTATGCGTCTTTGCTTTTTAAATGCGGATGCATCGGTGCTGTGCTTTATGCCCTTTATCGATCGACCTGAAATATCGCCGACGAGCGGGGAGTGAGCGCTTTGAACGAAGCGGGCGTATTTGAAGAAAAGCGGCCTTTCCGTGACGTAAAAACTTATGTCGTCAGGGCGTCGCGCATGACCTCGGCGCAAAAGCGCAATTACGCGGAGCTTGCCCCGAAGTGGTGCGTGCCGTACAGGGAATCGCTTATCGATTACGCATCTCTTTTCGGAAACGATAATCCCGTTACGATCGAAATCGGTTTCGGCATGGGAAGCGCGACGGCGGAAATCGCTTCGAACAATCCCGACAAAAATTATATCGGTATCGAAGTGCATAAGCCCGGCATCGGAAAGCTGCTCGGCGAAATCCGATCGCGCAGTTTGGAAAATCTCCGCATCATCGAAGGAGACGCGAATGCGGTGCTTTCGGATATGATCGCCGACGCTTCGGTTTCCGCCTTTCACGTGTTTTTTCCCGATCCGTGGCCGAAAAAGCGCCATTATAAACGGCGTCTCGTGCAGCGGCCGCGAACCGACCTCTTCGCATCGAAGCTCGAAGAAGGCGGCTATTTTTACATGGTCACCGATTGGAGCGAATACGCGGACTTTGCGCTTTCCGAGCTTGCCGCAACGGAAGGATTTGTCAATGCGTATGAGGGCTTCGCCGAAAAAAAAGCGTGGCGGCCCGAAACGAAATTCGAAATGCGCGGAATACGTGCCGCTCGGGAAATTCGCGAATTGTATTTTATTAGATCCAATTAAACGACGATGAGGGTGTATGGACGAACTGTTTGCTTCCGATACGGCGGATGGGCAAAAACGCGCAGCGGATGAGGCGCGGAAAAATCGCATTGTCGAACTTCAAAAATCGATACGGCGCTATCAAAAATCCTATTACGACGGCGAAGGTGAAATAAGCGATGAAGCCTTCGACGCGCTGTGGGATGAGCTTAAGTCTCTCGATCCTTCCGATCCGCTCTTAAAAAAGATCGGGCAGGATTCGGGCAATTTCGAAAAAGTCCGACACATCATGCCGATGGGAAGCCAGGAAAAAGTTGCAAATCCCGAACAGTTTTTAGGCTGGGCGCAAAAGCATGACTACGGCGAATACCTTGTCGAATACAAACTCGACGGCGCTTCTCTCGAATTGCAATACGAAAAAGGAAATCTTGTACGCGCCGTAACGCGGGGCGACGGTACGGTCGGAGACGACATTACGGCAAACGCAAAAAAAATGAAAGGCGTCATCATGACGCTTTCGTGTGCGGAAGACTTTACCGGAGCCGTGCGCGGCGAAGTGATCATGACGCACGGCGTTCATCGTGCGAAATACGGCGATAAAGCGAATTGCCGAAACGCTGCGAACGGCATCATGAAGCGGAAAGACGGCACGGGAAGCGAAGACTTGGAGATGATCGCATACGACGCGTGGGCGGCAGAAGGAGAGGCTCCGTTTCGGGACGAAGAGGAAAAAATCTCGTGGCTTTCATCGTGCGGTTTTACCGTCGTGCCCCTTGCGATCTGTAAAACAGCCGATGAAGTCGTCGCATATCGTGCGGGTGTCATGGAAAAAAGAAAATCGCTCGACTACGACATAGACGGACTTGTCGTCAAAGAGCGGACGATCCGCAGGGACGATGCGGCGAGAGCGCGCCCCGAACGGCAGATCGCGTTCAAGTTCAGTCTCGAAGAAGCGGTGTCCGTCGTCCGCAGCATCGAATGGAGTAAAAACGGCGGAACCTATACTCCCGTTGCGATTTTCGATCCCGTGGAACTTGCCGGTACGACCGTGCAGCGAGCAAGCCTTGCAAACCCCGATACGATGCGCGCCCTCGGCGTTGCCGTCGGTTCATCCGTCGTCGTCGTAAAGAGGGGAGAGATCATCCCGAAAATCGAAAGCGTCGTTCCGAACGACAACGCGACTTTTCCCGTCGTCTTTCCGAAAACCTGCGAAACTTGCGGTACTTCTCTCGTCGATGAAGGCTCTCGTCTTTTTTGTCCGAACAAGTCGTGTCCGAAGCGCGTGTTGCATCAGCTTTTGAAATGGGTGCAGATCGTCGATATCCGAGATTTGGGAGAAACTCTCGTCACTTCTCTTTTCAATGCGGGAAAGCTTTCTTCGATCACCGATATCTATTCCCTTACCGTTGATGTGCTCACGCCGTTTTTTTTGAACGAAGAAAGCATCGCCGCGGAAAAAGAATCGCTCGGAGCGGCGAAGGTCGTCGCGTCGATCGGAAACAGGAGACGCATGAGCCTTTCGGCTTTTGTTGCGGGATTCGATATCGAAGGGATAGGGGAGACGATGGCGGAAAAACTCGTCGCCTCGGGTTTCGACACGCTCGAAAAACTTTTGCAGGCATCCGAAGCGGACATAGCCTGTGTATACGGTTTTGCCGAAAAGACGGCGAAGATTGCGGTCGAAGGGCTTTCCGAAAACGCGCTCGAAATGCGCTCCCTCGTTTCTTCCGGGACGATAGAGATCATCGAGCAAAAAGCCGGTATCTTTGCGGGAAAATCCTTTTGCTTTACCGGAGAGCTTTCGACGATGAAGAGGGCCGATGCGGAGAGCCTCGTCAAAGAGCGGGGCGGCGTCTGTAAATCGTCGGTGACGAAAGATTTGTCTTACCTCGTCACAAACGATAAAGAAAGCGGTTCTTCGAAAAACGCAAAGGCCGCGAAATTCGGCATACCCGTCATCGACGAAAAAGAATTTATTAAAATGGTACATGTTGAAACAGCGCGTTAAGACGAGGCGGATATGGCGCGGGAAAGAACGGCAGGCTATTTTATTTTCAATGCGGTCTTTGCGTCGCTCCTCATTTTGTTTATCGTGTTTGCCGTCCGCTTTGCAAACTGTTTCGGAGCCGCCGAAAGGCTTCCCTCTATCGAGCGCTATGAAATCATGAGGATTTTAATATATGGGACGAGCGTAGGCGCAGACGGAGAAACAGTGAGCGCTTCCGTTTCCATCCTCGATACGAGCGGCAACGAATGTGCGCGGATCGAACGTTCGTGGCGCGGTTCGGTTCTCGCCGTCGATTTTAAAAGCGCGGAATTTTCAGGCAAGCGTTTTTATTTTCCGTGCGAACTCTACGGCAGGGAAATCGTATCGGCTTCTTCTCCTTTTTTTCGCCGGCGCGGTACCGAACTCTTCCGTTATTACAATGAAAACAAACAGTGCATGCTTTTGGGAGCCTCTTCGCCTTTTGAAAGGCGGCGCGATCTGTACGCGCTCGCCCGTTTTGCCCTTTCTCCGTTTTCCGCCTTTGCCGCGGGTTTTTCGAGGGGCTATTCGGCGGATCTCGCACAGTGCCGGGCGGGCGTCCATTACAGCGTTATCGTCGGCACGGACGGAATACTGAAAATCGAAGCGACGTATTGACGGGACAAGGGCGCGGAAAAAGTATCGGCGAATGCAATAGATTCAATTTCGAGTTTTCCAAAACCCGAAATTTTCCAACCGTTTCGCGCGTCGTCATTTGACCGGGTAACCAAAATGGCGGAACGGCGAGGATTCGGTGAACGAACACTTGAGGTATCCGAAAAAAAAACATATACTCCGTTATATGCGAAGTGTACGGAACGGCTTCTCGCTTTTTTTGATTGCAGCTTTTGTCTTTGCCGCGTGTTCCGCTCCCGAGAGGCGGCAGATGCGGCGCGAACAGACTATGAGAGAGAGCGCAAACGCTGTACATGAAGATGCAGTCCGAACGCTTGCGGCAAAACAGGATGCTCTTTTTTCGTATGTCGCATCCCTTACGATCGAAGAGCAGGCTGCTCAACTTTTTATGGAAAATCTCGTCGAAGACGACGTATTCACTCCCGTCGAATGGACGGATGCTTCGCGCAGCAAAGCGCTCATGCCCGGCGGCTATATTTTCTTTTCATACAATATCGCCGATACTCCGGAAAAAATTATTAATTTTACCGATTCGATTTTTTTGTACTGCGCTGCACACGGCTGCATTCCGCCGTATCTCGCACTCGATCAGGAGGGCGGAGACGTGTGCCGGCTGAAAGGTATTGCAGGAAAACTTCCCGCAAACGGAGTCGTCGCCGAAACATTTTCGGTATCGGAGGCGTATCGCTTGTACTCGCTGCAGGCGTCTCAGATGCGGCTTCTCGGCTTTACCGTCAATATCGCGCCCGTTGTCGAAGTGCGTACCGAGTCGAACGAAGCTTTTATCGGTGAGCGAAGCTTCGGAAATGTGTCGGGTGTCGTCGCATACGGGGCGGCATCTCTCAACGCCCTGCAAAACAACGGCGTCGCCGCGGTGATAAAGCATTTTCCCGGCAACACGAATACCGATCCGCACACGGGATTGCCCGAAATCGATATATCCGAAGAAGAATTTGATAAAACGGTTTGCTATCCGTTTTCCCGCCTTATCTCTCTCGGGAGCGCAGGCGTTCTCATGTCTCATGCCCGCGTGTCTCTTGCCGATTCTCATATACCTGCGTGTCTTTCGCGCGTTTGGATAGAAAATAAACTGCGCGGTGAACTCGGTTTTAAAGGACTCGTATTTTCGGACGATATCTTTATGGCCGCTCTTTCGGAAAACGGTTATCCTCCTGAGCGTGCGGCGCTTTCGGCGATCGAAGCGGGCGTCGACGTGATTATGATTTCCGAAAAAAAGTTTGCACGCGAACATGCGTTGCTTGTCGCCCGTGCGAAGGAAAACGAACGTTTTGCAAAACGGATCGAAGAATCTGCACGCCGCGTTATCGATTTTAAAATCGATCGCGGTATTCTTACGCTTGAAAAAACGGACGGCATTTGGCGCGTCGTTCCGACTTCCGCTGTGCCGTACTCAGGCTCTGCATCACAAAGCGCAGGTGCGATGCGGTACGACGGAAAAGTAAAGCGGGCGAGGGCGGAAGCTTTTCGAATCGCAAAAAAAGAAAACGATGCCTTTGTTGCCGAAGTTTCCGCTCGGAGTTCCCGCACATCGGAAGCGGGGCGGGGTGCGAATCGTTGGCGGTAAACGAATGGGGATCGTAAATGCCGGCGGAAAGCTGTGAATGAACGGAGCGATATGCGGAAAGATAGAAGTGCGCAAAAGCTTTCGGGAAAAGAGGGATTCGAATCGCTGTATTCGGCGCTGTACGGACAGCGGTGGCCGAAAATCAAAGAAGCGCTTTTAGGCGATGTCCGCTATGCGTCGTGGAACGCGGGCGGAAGGGAGCCGTATTTTCTCGATGCCGCAAGCGTTCTGGCAGCTTCTTCGCTCCCGCTTTCCGGTGCGCATACTGTTCTCGACCTCTGCGCGGCACCGGGCGGCAAAACGCTTGTCCTCGCATCTCTCATGGAAAGCGATGCGTATCTCGTTGCGAACGAGCGTTCCCGGGAGCGCAGCAAAAGACTCAGGCGCGTCCTCGAAAACTGTCTTTCCGAAAGTGTTTTTGCGCGCGTAAGGACGAACGTGAGTGACGGAGCGAAACTGTGTCTTAACAAAAACGCGCGCTTTGACCGCATCCTGCTCGACGCACCGTGTTCGTCCGAACGCCACGTTTTTACCGATGCGAAATACCTTGCCGAGTGGACGCCTTCACGCATAAAAACTTCGGCGATCGCTCAGTGGGCGCTCTTGTCGTCCGCTTACCGCATGCTCAATCCCGACGGCTACATACTCTATTCGACGTGTGCTCTTGCTTCCGCCGAAAACGACGATGTCGTCGAACGGCTTTTTAAAAAATTCGATACGGCGAAAATCGCGCTCGACCGTATTCCGCTGGCGCGGCAAAAGCTCGAACCCTTTTGCGATACGCCTCTTCCCGAAGCCGAAAAAACGAAATACGGTTTTCACGTTTTGCCCGATACACAAGACGGAGCGGGGCCGATATATTTTTCTCTGATTCAAAAAACTGAGAAGTAAAAATCGTAGGCCGTACAATGTCCGGTCGCACGCCTTGTCACCCGCTGCAAAAAAGTTTACAATAATATATAGACATATAAGAGACGGTTTTAAACGGCAAGTCCGTTTTCAAAACCGGGATTTGCGTTGCAGATCCGTATATCGAAATGACCGATTCCGCTTCAGTGCGGACGGTATGAGAAAAGTTTTCCGAAAGCAGCAGCTTTTCAGGGACTTTACAGGAGTTTTCTATGCACAGTTACAAAGAGATCGGACTGGTCAACACGAAAGTGCTGTTCCAGCAGGCGATGGCCGGACACTATGCGCTTCCGGCATACAACTTCAACAATATGGAACAACTGCAGGCAATTATCCAAGCTTGCGTTGAAACACAGTCGCCGGTCATCCTGCAGGTTTCAAAAGGCGCGCGCGCGTACGCCGATAAATACATGCTTCGCCACCTTGCAGCCGGTGCCGTCGAATACGCCCACGAACTCGGCTGCGATATCCCGATCGTGCTCCACCTCGATCACGGTCCGTCATTCGAAGTTGCAAAAGACTGCATCGAAAGCGGATTTTCATCCGTGATGATCGACGGTTCCTCTCTTCCCTACGATGAAAACGTAAAGATGACAAAACAGGTATGCGATTTTGCACACGCGCAAAAAGATTACGTTACCGTCGAAGGCGAGCTCGGCGTGTTGGCCGGCGTCGAAGACGAAGTGAGCGCGGCCGAAAGCCACTACACGAAACCGGAAGAAGTGCAGGATTTCGTCGGCAAAACGGGCGTCGATTCGCTTGCCATTTCCATCGGCACGAGTCACGGCAGATGCAAATTCACACCCGAACAGTGCACACGCACTGCAGACGGTGTTTTGATCCCGCCGCCGCTCGCATTTAACGTGCTCGAAGAGATCGAAAAAAAGCTTCCGGGATTTCCGATCGTGCTTCACGGCGCGTCGTCGGTTCCGGTACAGTACGTCAAAGAGATCGAAAAATACGGCGGTAAGATACCCGATTCCGTCGGCATCCCTGAAGAACAGCTTCGAAAAGCGGCGAAATCCGCAGTATGCAAGATCAATATCGATTCGGACGGACGCCTTGCGATGACTGCGGCAATCAGGCGTGTACTCACGGAAGACCCCACAGTGTTCGATCCGCGCCTGTACCTCGGACCGGCACGCGATGAACTGAAAGCGATGTATGCGCACAAAAATAAAAACGTGCTCGGCAGCGCGGGACATGCAATCGAAGCGATGAACGCGATCAAAGCTGCAAAATAAATAATTATTAATTTTGTTTTTATGAGAGGGCGCGCAAAGTTTTGTGCGCCCTTTTTGCCGTTTTCGGTATAAAGCGAGTTTCGAAAAGTCTTTAGAGACTCATGAATGATCCGTACGTCTTTTTTGCTATGTACGATGCCGACCGAATATTGCAGATATGCCGCCGACTAGAGTTACGACGGAGTTTAAAATTGAACGTCTGAAATGGCGCCGTTCAATTTAACTTCGAGTTTTCGAATCAAAACTCGCGAATCAACGTGTGCGCTCTCGCGCACTAATTCAACAGTCTCCAAAATTGATATTTTGTTCGACTGTTGAATTTTAAGGAAAGTTAAAATTGAACGTCTGAAATGGCGCCGTTCAATTTTAAGGAATATCCGAAGTATTCGAAAGACTGTTTTATGCAGTGCTTGCGACACTCGACAGAAGTGGACGCAAATTGTTCAGGAAGTATTTTTACGCTGCAGATGCAACTGAAATCAGCTTAAATATACACGACTTTCCATGGGCTGATTTCAGAAGTACCATGGGAGGCATAAAAATCAATCTGCAATATGATATCAACCATAGTGTTCCCGACTATGTATTCATCATAAATGCGGTCGAACATGAAAACAATACTCTGAAAGACATGCGGCTCAAAAAAGGAGATACTGTTACGTTTGATTTGGGCTACTGCAACTATGAAACTTTCGGCAATTTCTTCGAAAATGGCGTTCTGTTCGTCACTCTCAACTGTGCAAATACGATGGCAAGAATTTCACGTACTTTATGTCAGGGATAAAAGTGTGTCTTTTTGAGCGAACTGATTTATTTACGTGGTTCGTCGGCTCTTCGCCGGTTAGAACGAGTTCATTTCGTATGGCTATCCAACAAGAATTAGGATTATGATTTTATCTTGAACAGCCTGTGTGTTTATTAGAATTTTATCACAGCTTTTCATTTTCTGCTGGGAGATTTTTTTCTACTACTCGTATTTCTTTGTCTTATATGGATTTATTTACATACAAAATGGATCAAATCCGAGCAGTGGTCGTTCGCGGCTCGTTTTCGATAAGTTTTCCGCGCGACTCACACGGCGCCCGTCTCCGTTTTGCCGAGCTGACCGCAAGCACCCGCGATGCTTTTTCCGCGGTGCATACGGAGCGTTACGTTGAGTCCTCCCTTTTCAAGGCGCGAAACGAATTCCTCCGTTTCCTCCTGATTTGGCGTTGTAAAGGAAAGCCCTTCGACGGGATTCCACGGAATGAGGTTGATGTGGACGTCCAAATCTTTTGCAAATGCTATGAGAGAATCTGCATTTTTTTCGCTCATGTTTTTCCCTGCAAGCAGCACGGCTTCGAGCGTAACTCTTTTTCCCGTTTTTTCGATGTAGTACGAAATCGCCTGACGCAAATCGTGTAAAGAATTCGACAAAGACGCCGGCATGAGTTCGCGGCGCAAGGTTTCGTCCGCCGTCGTAAGCGAAAGGGCGAGGCGCACTGCCGGCCCCTTATCCGCCAAATCGTATATGCCGCTTACGATGCCGACGGTTGAAATCGTGATACGGCGGCTTGAAAGATTTCTGCCCCGTTTGTCGGTGAGCACGGCGATCGCTTTCCGGACCGCATCGAGATTTAAAAGCGGCTCTCCCATGCCCATGAAGACGATATTGTCGAGCAGTCCCGCATATTTTTCGAGATATAAAAACTGTTCGACGATTTCCGCCGCGCTCAAATTCCGCGCAAGACCGAGTGTTCCCGTTTTGCAAAAGGCGCAGCCCATCGCGCAGCCGGCTTGGCAGGAAACGCAGGCGGTTTTCCGACCCGCCCTGTCGGTGAGGAGCACCGTTTCGACTGCAAGTCCGTCTTCCGTCCGTATCTGCAGCTTTACCGTACCGTCTTCCGCTTTCAGTACATCCGACACCTGTGTCGAGCGGATGAGCGCTTTTTCGGCAAGTGACGCCCGTAGTTCCGTGCTCAGATTCGTCATCTCATCGAACGAATAGGCACCTTTTCCGATCCACTGAAACAGTTGATTCCCGCGGAACGAAGGAGAGAGAGAAAGCGAAGCGCACAGTTCTTCGGGCAAAAGACCTGCGAGTGCGATTTTATTCATGATCGGGACATGTCCGACAAAAATTAATAAAGCGCGGCGTGCACATCAATAGATCGGCTTATTGTTTTTCAGCTTGTCGAGCATATCGCTTATAGGCGGACAGCGTATACCCTGTCGTTGAAAACTTTCGAGAGCGGAGACGGCATCCTGTTTTCTGTTGAGCTTTACGTAGCAGTCGGCAAGGTCTATGTACAGACGGTAATTTTTTGCGTCGTTTCGGATGAGGTTCGAAAGCCGATCCGCTGCTTCTTCGTATTTGCCTTCGCCCTTGCAGATGAGCGCGAGTCCGAGAGCCGCGTACACGTCGAAAGCGATGTCGAGCGCTTTGTTGTAGTATTCGACGGCGGTTTTGTAATCGCCCGTGTTGCGGTACGCATCGCCCGAGCGCGTGAGGATCACTTTGTTGTCGGGATCGAGCGCGAGGATTCTGTTCCAGTATTCGATGGAACGATACTGCTGGTTCATGCCGCGGTAACAGTCGGCGAGTCCGAACAGCGCGTAAAAATTATTCGGGTCGAGTGCGAGCGCGCGCTCGAAATAGGCGACGCCGTTTTCGAAGGTTTTAAGCTTTCTGTGACAATTTCCGATCGACGTGAGGACGCGGATATCGACGGCGCTTTCGTTGAGTTCGAGCATTTTCGCCCAATAGTAGAGCGCGTCTTTGTATTCTTTAAAGTCGTAGTGCAAGTGCCCGAGTCCGATGAGTGCGTACGCGTTGTCCTGTTCCATATCGAGGACTTTCAAATACAGCTCTTTCGATTTTTTAAAATCGTGTATTTTCCGATATGCGTCGGCCACGCGCGTGAGCACCGTGATGTTGCGATCGTCATGCACAAGGTACTGCTCCCAAATGTCGATCGCTTTTCGATATTGGTTGAGCGCTTTGTAACAGTCGGCAAGACCGAAGAGAGCGTAGTTATTTCCCGGATGGTAGGAGAGGCAATCGTTATAATAGCCTATCGCTTTATTGTAGTTGTTCTGCTTGCGTTCCGAATCGCCGAGTCCGACGAGGGCGTAGTTGTTGTTGTTTTCGATGTCGAGAATTTTTTTAAACATATCTTTCGCATCGGTGATTTTATTGCTTTTTAATAATTGATAGCCGCCTTTTGAAAGCTCCGAAATACGGTCGACGTTCAGGTTCTCATCGGCAGAGGATTCATCGGAAAAGAATTCTTCTTCGTTTTCCGTTTCGGTACTTGCAATGCTTTCGATCGTTGCTTCCATTGATGTATACTCCTTTGTTGCAATTATGCATTTTTTTCTTTTAATACCGCCGATATGACGCGGGCCATGCATTCATAAATCGGTTCCGACTTTTTTACATTGTGCGCAAGCACGTACTGCTTGAGCGCTTTTATCGTTTCGTTTTTTTTCGCGTAGGCATCTCCGACGCGCGTCAATCCGTCGGAATAACCCGTCGCCGTGAATATCCTGCGCGCTTGTTCGATATCGCCGTCGTTGAAAAGGGTATTGCCGGTACGGTTCAGAGCCGCTTTTTGTCCGGCGGAGAGAGAGGCGACGGGGGTATCGGTAGTTTTAATAAATCCGGCGTTTCCCTGTTTTTCCGCTATCGTTTTTTTTAATGTATCCGGTATCATATGCGCGTAAATTAAACAACAATTATCATAGTACCACGTTTTTACGAAAAGTCAAGGATATCTTTACTTATTTTTACTTATTTATTGCCGGATTTTTGTAAAATCTTTATAATGCGGGATCCCTGTCGAAAAATGCGTATGTGTGCTATACTGTACGCATGATAGCGGCATATATACGGGATTTGCTTGAAAGTCCGAAAGCGGGCGTCATCCGTAAAATGTTCGAAGAAGGGGCGCGGCTCAAAAAAAAATACGGAGCGGAAAACGTTTACGATTTCAGCCTCGGAAATCCCGATTTGGATCCGCCTTACAGCGTCGTCGAAGCGATAGAGCGGATCGCTTCGGATAACTCTCACGGCACACACGGCTATATGCCGAACGCGGGCTATCCTTTTGCGCGCGAAGCGATGGCGAAAAAAACGGAAGCCGAACAGGGAGTGTCCGTTCCTCCGACTCACATCGTTATGTCGTGCGGAGCTGCGGGTGCGCTCAACGTCGTTTTAAAATCGCTTTTAAATGCGGGCGACGAAGTGATCGTGCCGGCTCCTTATTTTGCCGAATACGATCACTATATCAGAAATCATGCGGGCGCTATCGTGCGCGTAAAGACGAAAGAGGATTTTTCCCTCGACTGCAATGCGATCTCGGCGGCGCTCACCGAAAAGACCTGCGCGGTTTTGATCAATTCTCCGAACAATCCGACGGGACGCATCTATTCGGCGGAAGACATCGCGTCTCTTTCGAATGCACTTCGCAAACACGGAAAAAAATGCGGACGTATGCCTTACCTCATCTGCGACGAACCGTATCGCGCGATCACCTACGGCGGCAAAAAAGTTCCGCCCGTATTTCCGCTGTACGAAAACGCGGTCATCGTTACATCTTTTGCAAAAAATTTGAGTTTGCCGGGAGAGCGCATCGGATATCTCGCTTTGAATCCCGCGTGTCCGGAAGCCGATGTCTTTATCGCCGCAGCGATTTTTTCGACACGTATTTTAGGTTACGTCAACGCTCCTGCTTTTTTTCAAAAAGTTGTCGCATCTTCTTGGAACGCACCGTGCGATTATTCGCCGTATGAAAAACGCTGCGCGCTTTTAAAAGAGATCATGGATCACGCGGGACTTGAGTATGCGACACCCGACGGCGCATTTTACCTTTTTGTGAAAGTGCCCGATGCGTGGAAGGGTGATGATCTTGCGTTTACGAATCATTTAAAAAAATACAATATCCTGTGCGCGCCGGGAAGCGGTTTCGGAGGAAAGGGCTGGTTTCGGATCGCGTACTGCGTGAGCGAGCGGACGATTATCGATTCGCGCGATGCTTTTTACAAGGCGGTACACGACGGAGTTTAAGAGCTGCGAGGCGGTACGCAGCGAACAATCGCGCTTAAAAAGCGATGCGGAAGCGCGGACGATTTTACGATAGCGATTTTTGGAGGCGATATGAAAATCCTTATGGTAACGGCGGAAGCGGTACCCTTTGCAAAGACGGGCGGACTCGCCGATATGGTGTCCGCTTTGGCGGCATCCCTTGCAAAGCTCGGACACGACGTAAAAATCGTCATGCCGCGCTATTATAAAATCGACCGGAAAAAATTGCAGGCGATCCCCGGCCCGCTCGCCGTCGCTGCGGGAACTTCGGAATCGTGGGTCGGCGTTTATGAAAGCGTGCTGCCTTCGTCGAAGGTCGGCGTTTATTTTCTCGACCACGAAGGCGCATTCGGGCGCGACGGCGTGTACGGCACAAAGACCGAAACCGATTTTCACGACAATCCGTACCGCTTTTCGCTTTTGTGTCACGGCGCCTTCCAGCTGTGCCGAAAGCTCGGATGGTATCCCGATATCGTGCACGCGCACGATTGGTCGGCATCTCTCGCTCCGATCATATTAAAGCACGTTGTCCGGCACGAACCGTTTGCAAAGACGGCGAGCGTTTTGACGATTCACAATTTAGGTTACCAGGGGCAATATTCAAAAGATTGGTTTCCTTCTCTCGGTATTCATTGGGGATTGTATTACGGCGCGGGACTCGAACACAACGGCGGTATCAATTTTTTGCAGGGCGGCATATCTTCCGCCGATATGATTACGACGGTATCCCCGACTTATGCGAAAGAAATTCAAACGGCAGAAGGCGGCTTCGGCATGGACGGGCTTTTGCGCGTAAGGGGCGACGTCGTTCGCGGTATCCTAAACGGGATCGACGAAGACGTATGGAACCCGAAAACCGATCCGCTCATCCCCGTCCACTACGACGAAACGTCGCTCGAAAAAAAAGAAGAGTGCAAACGCGAGCTGCAAAAGCGCATGAAGCTCCCTGAGGACGATGCCGTTCCCGTCATCGGAATTGTAACGCGCCTCGCCGATCAAAAAGGTATCGCCGAACTCTTTGCGCCGACATACGGCTGCATGTACCGCCTGTGCAGCGAAATCGACGTGCAGGTCGCAGTCCTCGGAAGCGGAGAAAAGTGGTGCGAAAATGAAATACTCGCGCTTCAGTCGAAACTTCCGAATATGCGCGCGTATATCGGCTACGATGAAAGTTTGAGCCATCTCATCGAAGCGGGCAGCGATTTCTTTTTGATGCCGTCGAAATACGAGCCGTGCGGATTGAATCAAATGTATTCGCTTTTGTACGGTACGCTTCCGATCGTGCGCCGTACGGGCGGGCTTGCAGACACAGTCGAACAGTACGATGAAGAGACGGGAGAGGGTACGGGCTTTATGTTCGACAACTTGACGCCTTCGGCCGTGTTCGATACCTGCGGTTGGGCGATCTACGCGTATTACAACAAAAAAGAGCACATCGCCGAAATGCGAAAGCGCGGCATGAAAAAAGATTTCAGCTGGAAAAAATCGGCCGAGCAATATATCGCCGTCTATAAAGAAGCCCTTGCGCGCGGCGCGGGAACGTGAAAACGCGAACGGACTGCCGCTAACGGTTTCAGCGCCGGCTTCGCCTCGTCTCTCGCTCGCTCATATAGCGTAACGCTTCATCTTCGCTCAAGCGCCGCACTTGCGTGTTCGGAAATTCGCGGTAGCGGCTTTGAGAAAATATCGATTTTCGAAAATGCCGCAGCAGTACGTGTTTTAAGCTTCGATTTGTCCTTTACACCAATCGACTACGACATCCATATCGGCCAGCGCCTTTTTTGTAAGCTCTTCATCGATATCAGGATAGTCAGGGTATCGAAAAGTTGCAGCAAATTTTGTTAAACTGATAGCAGAAAGTTTCACTGTTTCGGGAAACGCTGTTTTCGGTTGTATTGTTTTAATAAGCATTCCCAAATCGTGTATTTTAATAATTTCAATTTCGTATACTATGAACAGAGTTTTTATCGCTTTTTCTGCAGCCTGTTGACAGTGAAATCAGATGATTTCCAGAGGTTTGGGATGCATGGTTTTAAAAAGGTGATAGGCGGTATTCCTGTCCATATCGACTACGTGAAGCCATTGAGCTACGTCTTGCTTAAGATCGTTTTTCATAAAGCAATACACCTTCATTTGCAACTGTTTTTTCGAGTGTCGGACGATATTTTCGTATATCGAATTTCGACTTATGATTTACGATAACATCGCACGGTTTTTCTTGTATATCGAAAATCGCCGAATAAGCTTTATCACACAAAAGCAAAGGATTTCCTTTTTCCTCATCGACAACGACATAAAAATCATAATCGCTCTTTTCGGTTTCTTCGTTGCGCGCATAAGAACCGAAAAGATAGATGCGTTCGGGATCGAGGGCTTCTTTGATTTTTTCCGTTATCCGTTTAATCTCTTCCGTAATCATCGCTTTATGATACCACGAAAACGCAAGCGGCGACAACGGTTTCAGCGCCGGCTTCGCCTCGTCTCTCGCTCGCTCATATAGCGTAACGCTTCATCTTCTCTCAAGCGCCGCACTTGCGTGTTCGGAAATTCGCAGTATCGGCTTTGAGAAAAAAGAGGTTTCGTTCCGCTGCACGTTTTATCTTTGTTGTTTTGCAAATAGGTTTGCAATCCCGCTTCATCCGAAAATATTTTATAAAAAATTCTTCCCGAAGCGCTTTTTATTTCATATATGCCGCAGTTTTTTTTCATAGTGTAATCGGCCGTCCGCACATACAATTTTGCGATCGCCGGAGATTTAAACGGAAAGTTCCAGCGCTGCAATCCGTTTTTTGTGCGGTCGATACAGATGCACCGTCCGCACGTTCCGCAGATGTATTGCGTGTGGTTTTTCAAACATTCTTCCGGATTCAAAAGCGGCGTTACTCTGTCTTCGTCGGCGTAGCATTCAGTACACATACGTATCCCCCTGTAAAAGTTTTGTAATGCGATTTCGCTTCCGCGGCAAGCGCATGCACTGCAATACTACGGGGAATACAACAACTGTCAAGTAAGCCGAACGGGAAAATATAAAATCGATTTGAATGCGAGCTGTCCCGATTTTTTTAAAACTCGTACCAGGTTCCGTCTTTTGTCAAATACCAATCTGCGAGCACTTCGGTCTTTCCCGTATCGTACCACGAAATGCTCCCGTCACGGTTCAGCACTGCGATGCGCTCTCCGTTTTGCACGGCTTTTACCGGAAGCGATGCGGAGCGGCCGTAGTATCTGCTTTTTTTTCGCGAAAGATCGTACGAATATACTTTTTCGCTTCCGATATCCGTCAAAATATGTCCGTCATAAAAGTACGTAAAAGCGCGCGTATCTTCGTCGTTCAGTTTTAAAAGCATCGTCGTTTTTGAAGATGCGGGGGTATACGAAAAAAGATTCGTCGTTTTTTCATCTTCGCCTGACTGCACGGCGATGCCGTACAATTCGCCGTCGGAAGCGGAAAGTGCGTAGACGATGTCGGCTGCGATCTTCAACGGCACGATTTCCTTTGTACGCATATCGACGCTGAGAAGAGCGGACGGAGGATTTGTCACCGACGACTTTGCAACGTAGAGCGTACCGTCCGAGATGAGCGCGTCCTGCAAGCCCGATCCTGCATACAGCTCTGCAAGTTCGCCCGTGTCCCTGTGATATGCGCGGACGACGGCATTGCTTTCCATTGCCAAAATCATATTTCCGAACGCGCGGACGGATTGAACGCTGCTTTCGGGCGTAAAAAGGCGAGTCGTTTTATTTTCCGCAAAGTCGAAAAATTCGACCGCCCGCTTCGTGCCGCGTGACCACAGGATGACGCCCCCTTCGCAGACGCTCATATTCGTGTGCGCGTCATTCGATGCGCGTTTATCGACGGTGCCGGTATCGTAGGAGGAGACATAGAGCGCATCGCGCGTCAAAAAATAAAAACCGTCTTCAGCGCTCGCCGCATCGGAAATCTTTTCATAGATATCGTCGGTGAGCGGAGAAAGCGAGAGGAGCGCCGTATCGGGAAAAATCGTCGTTCGAAATACGTTTCCGCCGGAAGAGGCAAGAACAATTTCGTCTCCCGTTTTTGTACCCGCTCGGATCGCTTCTCCGTTCGGAAGCGATTTGAAGTTTTTCAAAATGCGGGGAGATGAAAACGTTTTGTCTCCTCGATTTTCAAGCATCGAAAGAGAGTACGTTCGGGATGCAGTACTTGCGATATAGTACAGGTTTTTATCGTCGGCGCTCGTCAGGAGCACGGGATCTCGTGCGGAAACGGAAGCGGCCGTCTTTCCGGAAAGCGCCGACACGACGTACACCGTATCGTTTTTGGTGCCTGCTAAAAACATATCGCCGTCGAAGGATGCGATATCCGAAAGGTTCGCTTCGCAGTTCAAGCGCCGCTTCAGTTTTCCGTCGAGCATATTGTAATAGGAAATAAAACCGACAGGCGAATATGTGCACAGCGTTTTTTCAGATGCGCTCGTCACAGCGTACGAAATGATTCCCGTCGAATCTTTTAAGACGTCGGCGACCCGTCCGTCCGAAGCGCGTAAAAAGATCGCCCCTTCGACGGAAGCCGTTCCGACGATGACATAGGTACCCTTTGCCGAAAACGACAAAGACGTTACCGCGTCCGAAAAGCGTCGTGCGTATTTCCGCTGCAGCGTATCGAAATCCCACAGGCTCACGCGGTTCACCAGTCCTCCGTCCGTTTCGTATGCGGCGATCGTTTTACCGTCGGGGGAGAGGGCGCAGAGTTTTACGCTCATATCCGAAATTTGATAATGTTCGCCCTGAACGTCGCCCGTCCATTTTATTAAAAACCCGTCGTCGCCCGCCGTAAAAAATGCGCTTCCATCGCGGGAAGCCGAAATCGCTCTGATTTCTCCTTCGTGCTTTTGATTCGAAACGCGCGATTGAGATGCAAGGGGCAGCGCGCTTAAAACGGCCGCAGTAAAAAATATCGTATATCGAGTTTTGAAAATATTCGCCTTTATTGATACGCGAAACGGATGGAAATTTAATAATGTGTTCATACTGATTACCCTAGTGCGATTGCAGCGCCGCAGTGAAGTGCCGTATATCGCTTGTTATGCCGAGTACGAAAAGCGCTGCGATGATCGCAAGCCCCGCGTACTGCGCGTAATATTGTATTTTCGGATTGATCGGACGGCGGCAAACGAATTCGACGAAAGCGAAAAAAATCAAAGCGCCGTCGAGCACCGGTATCGGAAGCAGATTCATAATAAAAAGCGAAATGCTGATAAAAGCCATGAGTTCCAAAATCGCCGTAATGCCCTGTCTGAAGCCTGCGCCGAATCCGTCTTCGACGGTGTTTCCGAGCATGCCCGCAACGCCGACGGGGCCTGAAATCGCATTTTGCACGTCGGCTCCTTTGAACAAAAGCGCGATGCTCTTTACGGTAAGCGAAAGGGTTTCGCCCGTCCGCTTTATCCCCTCAACGAGCGCTTTAAAGAACGGATACCGTTTCGCTTCGCGCATTATCGGTTCGTTCGAAAAAGGCGTGACGCCGATCTTTCCGCTCCCGGTCGATTTGTCGAAGTCGCTGTGAACGGTGCAGGAGAGCTTTTCGCCGTCACGCAATACGACGATATGCAAATCCTTATCGGGGTTCGATGCGACTTCTCGGATGATGTCGGAAAAATCTTCGACGAGTTTTCCTTCGATCGACAGGATCGTATCTCCCGTTTTCAATCCCGCTTCTCGAGCCGCCGAATGCACTTCGGGATAGGCTTCGTCCGCAAGCTTTATCTTTGCCGTATACGAATAATACGTATAGCCCGTCATCGCGATCACGGAAAAGGCGGCAAAGGCAAAGAGCGCGTTGAAAAAGGGACCTGCGAATCCGATGAGAGCGCGTCCGAGCGGGGCAATACCGTAGAGTGAATCGCGCTCAGCTTCGATGCGCGGAGAAGAGGAGTCGAGCGCTGCTTGAAAATCGCGCTCTCCTTTCATGCCGCAGTATCCGCCGAGGGGCAAAAGCGATAAACGGTAGTCGGTACCGCCGATCGTTTTATGCAGCAGGGCGGGACCGAAGCCGAGCGAAAAAGATTCGACTTTCACGCCGAATAATTTCGCTGCGAGAAAGTGTCCGAGTTCGTGAAAAAAAACCAAAAAACCGAGACAGACGATGCCGTATATCCATTTCATATCAGAGTTTTTGCAAGAGATCTCGCTTTTGCATCCGCTTTAAAAACGTCTTCGAAGCTTTCGGGTAACACGCTCCAATCTTCGTCAAGCACGCTTCGAACGACGCGGGCGATGTCGGTAAACGAAAGTTTTCCGTCGAGAAATGCGAGGGCTGCGACTTCGTCGGCGGCATTGTATGCAATCGTATAGGATGCCCCCCGTTTTGCCGCTTCGTACGCGTATGCAAGGAGCGGAAAGTCTTCGGTGCGCGGACGGAAAAACGAAAGCGTTTTATCGAAGAGATCAAAAGGTTCCAGATAATTTTCCGCCGTTTCGGGCCGTGTAAGCGCCGAAAGAATCGGGTGTTTCATGTCGGGATCGGAAAGCTGGGCGTAGAGCATGCCGTCCTTTGTGCGCACGAGCGAATGCACGATGCTTTCGGGATGGACGACGACTTTTACGATTTCGGGCGATACGTCGAAGAGGCGACACGCTTCGATCACTTCGAGTCCCTTGTTTGCAAGCGTCGCAGAATCGATCGTAATTTTTTTGCCCATTTTCCACGTCGGGTGGGCGAGAGCGTCTTTTACGGAAACGCGCGCAAGATCTTCTTTTGCGTATGTACGGAAAGGACCTCCGCTTGCGGTTATGAGAATTTCTGCAATATTTTCTTTGCCGATTTTTTCGATGAGGCTGAAAATCGCAGAATGCTCCGAATCGACGGGGATGATGTGCGCTCCCGATTTTTCGGCGAGAGCCCGTATGAGATGCCACGCCATTACGACGGTCTCTTTATTTGCAAGCGCCAAATCGACTCCCGCTTCGAGCACCGCTTTCGACGGGATGAGTCCCGCGCTTCCGGCTATTCCGTTTACCGCGATGTCGGGGCGCGTTTGTTTTATGAGACGCTCGATGCCGTGCGGATCATCGGCCGTAAGCGTAAAATCGCAGCCGAAAGAGGAAGCGAGCTTTTCGGTTTTTTCGCGGCTCGTATGAGAGGCGAGGGCGCACGCGCAAAAGAGGGCGGGCATATTTTTAATGATGTCGAGCGTATTCGTACCGATGGAGCCGGTACAGCCCAAAACAAAAACTTTTTTCATCGTGCGAATATCGGAAGGCCGTAAAGCATGCCGAGCGAAAGATAAAATACGGGAGCTGCAAACAAAAGCGAATCGATCGAATCCAAAACGCCGCCGCGGCCGGGCATAATGCCGCCCGAATCTTTTACGTTTGCACTCCGCTTAAATACCGATTCGGCAAGGTCTCCGACGATAGCGGCGCTTGCGACGAGGATGCCGAACAAAACCGATTTCCAAAGAGAGCCGGGAAAAATATGCGGCAGGGCTTTCTGCGCGATGAGCGAAGCGAGGATGCAGCCGACATAGCCGCCTACAAAACCCGCGACGCTTTTATTCGGACTTGCGGCGACGACGCCTCGGTTGTTTTTTCCGAGCAGCATACCGAAAAGCCATGCGAGCGAATCGCAGATAAAGGTCATCCACAAAAATGCGGCGATGTAAAAACTTCCGTGTTCGTAGGCCGTCATTCGGGAAATAAACGTGATGAGGTAGCCCGTATACAATAAAATCGATACGGAGAGAGACACGGCGGTATTCGAATGTTCGAAGGATTTTACCGTAAGCGCATTGTATGCCATGAGGATACACGCTCCCGCGACGAAGACTCCCGTTACGATGCCGAAGGGGAGGGAAAGGCACACGCAGAGGTACGCCGAAACGGGGATCAAAAGGTTTAAAATTGCGACGAGGGGCTTCGGCAAAAGGGGACTGTTTTTTGAAAATATATCGTAGAGTTCCAAACTGCCGATGAACGAAAAAGTGCACACGGCGATGTGAAAGGGCAGCCTGTGAAAAAACGGAAGAAAGACAAGACCGATCACGAGCGGTATGCCGATAAAAAAAATCAAAAGCCGTTGTACGAGTTTTGGCATCGTACCGTCCTCCATAAAAAAATGCGCTCGCTTACAGCGAAGTCACGCAGCGTCATTTCAGACGGGTACCGCGCCGAACCGTCTCGTCCTCTTTTGAAACTGCTCGATATGACCGTAAAATTCGTCTTCGCCGTAGTCGGGCCACAGCGTATCCGTAAACACGAGCTCCGCATAGGAAGCGTGCCACAAAAGAAAATTGCTGAGCCGTTTTTCGCCGCCCGTTCTGATCAATAAATCGACGTCGGGCAGCTCCGCTATGTCGAACGAAGAAGCGAGTACGCTTTCGTCGATCGCGTCCGCCGGCGTTTGACAGGCGGCAAGTTTTTTGATACCGCGCACGATTTCGTCCCTGCCCCCGTAATTGATCGCCATGACGAGCGTCGTTCCGGTAAAGTCCGCCGTTTCCGCCGTCGCGCTCCGTATCTCTTCGCGGATATCTTCGGGAAGACCCGCTATATCGCCCAAGTGCAAAAGCCGTATTTTATTTTTTTTATAAAATGCGAATTCCGCCCTCAAATGATTTTTGATAAGGCTCATGAGATAGCCCGTCTCTTCGGCGGTACGCTTCCAGTTTTCCGTCGAAAAAATATAGAGCGTCACGTATTCGATGCCGAGAGCGGATGCGGCTCCGACGATTTTTTTCGCCTGCTCGGCGCCCGCATAATGTCCTGCACTGCGGTTTTTATACTGTCTTTCCGCCCATCTGCCGTTGCCGTCCATGATGATAGCAACGTGGCGAGGCAGGCGAGTCGTATCGAGAGAAGTCAACCTTCGAGTATTTCCTTTTCTTTCGCATCGTAGAGCTTTTGTATCTCCGCGATATACTTGTCGGTGAGCTTTTGCAATTTGTCCGTTTCGGCTTTCAAACCGTCTTCGGTGAGCTCACCCGATTTTTGCTGTTTTTTGAGCGCATCGTTTCCGTCACGGCGGATATTGCGGATCTGCGTACGGTAATTTTCCGCGTCGGCTTTCGCCTGTTTGACGAGCTCTTTGCGCCTGTCGGCCGTGAGCGGCGGAATCGCGATGCGGATCACTTTGCCGTCGTTCGACGGATTCAAACCGAGGTCGGCAGCCTGAATCGCTTTTTCGATGTCACCGATGAGCGATTTGTCGAAGGGCTGAATGACGACCGCCCTCGCTTCAGGGATCGCGATCGTAGCCACTTGGTTGAGCGGCGATTTTTGACCGTAACAGTCGACGCGCACTTTGTCGAAAAGAGCCGCACTCGCGCGTCCCGTTCTGATTGCGGCAAAAGTATCGGTAAGCGAATGTATCGCTTTTTGCATTTTCTCTTCACTGTCTGCCATTGCATCCTCCGGTAGAAAATACGGTTTTAGAAAGGTTCGTTAAAACAAACGCATGGCAAAGCGCACGCGAGAGGTTCGCGAACGCTTTGCATCGTGCCTCTATCTCCCGAGAACGTAGAGATGCACTTCTCCGAATTCGAGCGGGGTGCCGACTTCTTTCGACACTTCCGCGAGTTTTGCGGCGACACTCACTTTGTCGTCTTTGACGAACATCTGATCGACAAAACACACTTCTTCGAGATGCTTTTTCAGTTTACCCTTTAAGATACCGTCTTTGACGTTTTGCGGCTTTGACGCCATCTTTTCGTCCTGGTCGAGCTGCTTTGTAAATATTTCCATCTGCTCGTCCATATAGGACTGGGGAACGTCTTTTTGCGTGATATAGGCGGGTGTAAAAGCCGCCATGTGCAGACAGCAGTCGTTTGCGAATTCCTGCACTTTCGGATCCGTCGAGCCCTTGACGATACAAACGGCGCCCGTTTTGAAATCGCTGTGGACGTAAGTGCCCGCAACCGCGTTTTCCGGCACGTCGATAAGCGATACATGTCGCACGGACATGTTTTCACGAACTTTCGTCGCAAAAACGGTGAGCATATCGGAATGTTCAGGTTCGACTTTTGCATAACCTTTTTCAAGCGTCAAATCGACGAGCTTTTGTCCGAGAGTTATGAATTCGTCGTTTTTGGAAACGAAGTCCGTTTCGCACACGAGTTCGACGACGGCGATCTTGTTTCCCTTCCTTTGAATGTAGATGCGACCTTCGGCAGTCGCGCGATCCGCACGTTTGGCGACGGCGGCGAGTCCTTTTTCTTTTAAAAGTTTTGCCGCTTTGTCGATGTCGCCGTTCGTGTCTTCAAGCGCGCGCTTGCAGTCCATCATGCCTGCGCCCGTCGTTTCACGCAGCGTTTTGATATCCGATGCTTTAATATTCATTATTTAACTCCAAAATTGTCGAGTCGTCCGAAGATTTTCGTTTTCGGACAGCTCCTTTACATTAATTATTTGTCGCGGTAGATTTTATCTTCGTCGATAAGCTGATCCGCTTCCTTTTGATCGCTGTCGACGTCCTCTTCTTTTTTCGGCTCCGTCGGCTGGTAATTCGAATAGTCTTCGATTTCGACGTCGTTGTCTTTGACGGCGGCATCCGTCTGCACGTTTTCGTCTTCATCGTTCAAATTTTCGAGGATCTTCAAGCCCTGTTCGTTGTCCGCTTCGATGACCGCATTTGCGATGATCGACGTAAACAGCGAAATGGCGCGGATGGCGTCGTCGTTGCCGGGAATGGGGTAGTCGATGCCTTCGGGATTGCAGTTCGTGTCGACGACGGCGATGATGGGAATGCCCATGCGGTGCGCTTCGGCGACGGCGATCTGCTCTTTGTGCGTGTCGATGATGAATACGACGCCCGGCAGCTCTTTCATCTCTTTGATACCTGCGAGGTTTTTTTCAAGCTTCGCTTTTTCTTTTTGCAGAGCGGAAACTTCTTTTTTTGTCAGATTGTCGAAAGTGCCGTCGACTTCCATTTTTTCGATTTTTTTAAGCCGCTGCAGCGATTTTTTGATCGTTGAAAAGTTTGTGAGCATACCGCCGAGCCAGCGGTTATTGACGTAAAATTGACCGCAGCGCTCGGCTTCTTTTTGGATCGCCTGCTGGGCCTGTTTTTTCGTTCCGACGAAGAGGATCGATTTTCCCGCCGTCGTCGCTTTGCGTACGACTTCGTAGCTTTCTTTTATAGCCGCGATCGTCTTTTGCAAATCGATAATGTGAATACCGTTCCGCTCCGCGAAGATATATTTCTTCATGCGGGGGTCCCACCGCTTTACCTGATGACCGAAATGAACTCCCGATTCAAGCAGGTTTTTCATGGTTACAACTGCCATGACGTACTCCTTCACCGGTATCGTATGATACCCCGAACTCTGTTTCTCGATGCGCCGTCTCTTAATAATTTTTATTAAAGAGATAAAACGTACGGAAGATCGTTTGCCCGTTTAAGCCTACGGCCCGAGGGCTTACGGCAAAGCTATTCGATGATCGAATAACCCTGCGACGTAAGGATATCATAAAGCTCGGAGATGGGCAAGCCCTCCACGCCGCTGGTCGTGCCTTTTATCTTTTTAATAAAACACGAAGCGAGACTTTGAATGCGGTAACCGCCTGCAGCCCCATGCCATTCTCCCGTTTCGATGTACCATTCGATTTCGCGCTCGCTCATCTCTTTGAACGTCACTTCCGTAACGCTTTCGCGGGCGACCGTCGCCTTCGTTCTGCCGCTGTAGAGCGCGATAACCGTTTTGACCGTGTGCGTTTTTCCGCTCAATTCGCGAAGAAAGGCCGCCGCTTCTTCCTGATCGGAAGGCTTGCCGTAGATTTTATTGTTGAAGATGATGACCGTATCTGCGGCCAGCACCCACGGGATTTCCCTATCGGCAGCGAGCGAGCGCACGACGGCTGCGACTTTTTCACGCGCAAAAATTTCCGGCACATCTTCTGCCGGAAGTGCGGACGATACGGTTTCGTCGATGTTCGGCATGATCACTTGATACGGAATGTGCAAGAGTTTCAATATGTCCTGACGGCGCGGCGACGACGATGCTAAAATAACGGGTTCCATGATTTTTTTACATCCTTAAATAACTTTTTTGTATTTCGGATTTATCCGAAAATTTCGGTTTTCAGACATACCCTATAATAATGCGTTGTCGTTTTTACGACGATGAGAGATATGGGATTCGAACCCACCGCCTTCAGCTCCGGAGGCTGACGCTCTATCCAGATGAGCTAATCTCTCTTGTGCGCGGCGCATATCGCTTTCTGCGTTCGTACCGCGCGCATCGATCAAAAAAAATCGCCTGCAAATTTCCGAGTCGCCCCACGGAACAATTGCGAAACGATATTTTTTGATTGTCGATTACTTTCCGCTTCCCGAAGACGATCCGTCGGATTTAATGCCTTTGAGCACTTCGAGCGCGCGCTTTCGCACCGCACTCGTATAGTGATAGTCGGATGCGATCCGCGAGATCTCGTCGACCATCGTGCGTTTGTTTTCCGTACTGCCTGCGAGTTTTTCAAACGCGTCGAGCGCTTCGATCGCCATGCTGCTTGTAGGATTCAATACGCGGTTTCGGTGATTTGCAAACGCGATCGCATCGGCGGCTTCGTCGTTTTCGTTTAAGCCCATCTCCCCGAGCGCGCGGATCGCGGCGGCCTGTACCATCGGTTCGTTATCCGCAATCGCGATATTGATGAGCGTGTTTTTCGAGTGCTCTCCGACGACTTTTGCGAGGAGCAGGCAGGCTCTCCGCCGAACGTCGGGGTAATTGTTGGAAAGACGGCCGCCCGTTCTCGCCTGCGTCAAAAGACCTTCGCCTGCAAGCTGATCGAGGGCTGCGGCGACATCTTCGGATACGTTGCCGCCTTTGACGATACCTTCGAGGTACTCAAGGGCGACGAGCTTGTTGTCGTACGAATCGGATCGGGCGAGGGTCAGCACGACCGTTCCGTCGATATCGCTCAAATATTCGTTTTCAACCGACGTTTCGCTTCGTTTTGCGGAATCGTTTTTTTTCTGGACTTGCTGTTCTTGCGCAAAGAGCGCCGAAGATGCCGCAATCAGTACGGCTGCACAAAACGTAGTTTTATCAAATTTCATTTGCCCGATCTCCTGTAAAAATTCTGAAGAAAGCGACAGCTTCCGAAAAAGTTTTTAACCTTTGCCCCATTCTATAAAAAAGCAAAAAAAAAATCAATGTTCGAATCGGGCTGCTCAATCGATCGGCGGAATATGAACGAGCCACTTTCCGTCGACTTTATTAAAATAATAATAGATGATATCGGTATCTTTGCTCACTTGAACGGCTTTGACGTCCGTCTTGGAATCGTATCTGATTTCGTCGACTTTGCGCCCTTTCCGCGACGGAACGAAGATGTACGTAAAATAATCGCGCAGACTGTTCATGCGCAGCCCCTTGACAGGAAGCATCTTCGACGCACGCTGCAAATTTTTAGGATTCGACCAATAGCGGATCGATTCCTCGTCGATAAATTTAAGCCACGCTTCATAGCGGCCGCCTGCCATAATGGACGAAAGTTCGTCGATGGTCGCCATGATCGCGGCTTTATCGTCTTCGAACGTTTTTTTCGTGATATCGATATTATTGATCGAACGAAGGTATTCTTCGTTTTCACCGGTCGTCTTCGCATCCGTTTTTTGTCCGGAGCCCCTCTTTTCCGCCGGCGCTTTTCCGGTCGACGACGAGGACGAATTCCGAGCGGGGCCTGTAGACGCGCACGCCAGAATTGAGAGCAGAGAAAAAACACAGCCGACAAGGGTCGCAATTCTTTTTATCTTTTTCATAATATCCTAAATATACAATCGATTGTCCGTTTCGTCAAATGGCGAAATGAAAAAATATTGACGGTGCCCGCTGTCTTGTTTACCGCGCCAAGTTGATGAACTCTTCCTCCATGTTTTTTACATTTCCCTCAGTATAATCGCTGAAGCGGAACAACAGTTTTTCGACTTTGGCGGTGATAAAGGGTTTGCCTGATTTCAGTTCGTCCGCAGCGATGGCGCCGAACGTCTTTCCCAAATCGTAAAACCATACTTCGCCCAAAACCGTGTCGCTCCATTTTGTCCCCTTATACACGCTGTCGATAGAGAGACGGTAGGTGCCCGGAAGCAATATGCAGGGATTTTTGTTCGCATTGGCAGAGAGCCATTTTGTTTCAGCTTCCCGGTCGTCAAGCCGGAAGCCCGCATATAAATCGACGAGGTTTAATTTCCGTTTTTCATGTGTTTTGACGTTTTCAAGCGTCATCGTTTTTATCCGATTGTTCTTTGCCCACGTTAAGTCTTTCCGATCGTGAATATCGGAAAGCACTACGGAATCTTCGACCCACGACTCTTGTTTGGACGTATAATTCCGTGTCAAACCGTTGGTCATAAACGGACCGAAGACCGTCGATGTCAGCGTAAACTCGATCCATTCTCCGATACCGTCGCCTTTTGCGCCCTCGACCCAGCCGTTCAAAAGCTCGCCGTCAAAAGAGCATTCGGGTTTATACGAAGAAGATTTTTCATCGGTGATTTTAAAGCTTCCGTCGAGAAAAGAAGAAGCGCTGATATTTCGGACAAAGTCTTGCTTTTCGCGGTTTTGCATAAAAGCCCATCCCATTTCGTCGTCATACGTGTACCCGGTGAATTCAAAATATTCGCGTGCGGAAGGTTTGTAATTTCGCGCTGCAAGGATAGTGCCGCGGTCATCGGAATAACTGCCGAAGCCGAAAAGACTCTTTTGCTCAAATTGTGCGGCGGAATTGTGCACCGTAACCTCGTCATCGGTCAGCAAGACGAAGTTCTTAATGCTCCCTGCCCACATACCGCCGGTCGAAATGTCGTAAACGCTTTTGTAAACCTCTCCGCGTTTGGCGCCTTTGTCGGTATCCGTTGCGTAGGTAATATCGACGACGGAGGATGAAGAAGCGGGGAACTCCAGTTCGTGGTAAAAGTGCAGTTTAAGCGTGATTTCGCCGTTATAAACCGGCTGGCCGCCCCATTTTTCGGGGACTTTCATTTGACTTTCCTGAACGACGCTTGTTTCGATGCCGACGTGCGTAATCGGAACTTTTTTGCCGTTTAAGAGGATGTTTACACCCTCGTAAACGGTTTTATTTTTATCCTTATGAAAAACGTTTTCACCGTAGAACTCATCAAGCTGCTTTTTATATTCGGCATAGGGAATAACGCGCAATTTTTTATCGGCTTCCAAAGGATTGACGGGGATTGTTTTGAACGCCTGCCCTTCGTCTCGTATCGGCTGCGTTTGCCTGCCGAATGCAAGGTTTAAAGCCGTCAAATTATAAAAGGCTCTAAAATCGCTTGTAACGATTTGTGTGCCGTCAAATTCATACGGGATTGTAATGACGACGGGGAACGCGCACGGCACCTTCCGTTTTTGCGCCGTAAGATTTTTAAAATCGAAAAGCGCGCGCACCGTATGCCGCTTTTGGTTGACATATAAAAACTCGCTTTCCAATGCGATTTCTTTATTCGGCTCCGTAACATAAATGTTGCCGTACGACCAATTTTCAAGGTACTTTGTACCGCCGTCATCGGCAAATCCGACGCCGATCGCGCTTACGGACAGCAGCAGCATTATAATCGTCTTTTTCATCGTTTTACCTCATGAGCAGTATAACTCATCTGCAAATAAAGCGGCTATAGGGCAATATAGTCTTCGCAGGGATTCCGCATTATAAAATTTTCGCAGTGTTGCCTTGTACGCAAAGACAATGCGGCTGCGAACCTGAATGTTATACGAAAAATCGTTCTGAACATACTCAAGTAACTTGATTTTTTCGACACGGTAAAAGCAAAGCAGCTGCCGCTTTGTCACAAACAAAGACTGTGCGACAAACGCGAAGATTGCCTTGAAAAGGTCTTGAATACTTTATAATGCGGAATTCCTAGAGGGACAAGGAGGCAAAAAAATACAATTCTTGCATATAAGCGACAATTATTGTAAAATACGGTTATAATTATGGATAAAAAAATTATCAGCGGGACCATTAAGGACCAAGTATATAAATATTTAAAAGATGAAATATGCAACCGTAATTTTACACCGGGTCATTGGCTTCAAGAACTGGAAATTGCGCAAAAATTAGGCGTAAGTCGCTCTCCCGTCCGAGAAGCAATAAAACATCTTGCTATGGACGGCTTGGTTATAGAAATCCCCAATAAAGGTTCTTATGTACGTGAATTTACGCAAAAAGACGTACTCGATGCGTGCGATTTGCGTTTAATGATGGAAACCTATGCGTTATCGCAGTGTAAAGATAATTTAACGGAAAAAAATTTGAATGCACTTCAGGAATTTCTTAAAGAATTTAATTATCATTATGAAAAAGATAATTTAAAAGAATACATTAACACCGATACGGACTTTCACCAATTTATGGTTTCTCTCAGTACCAACGGTATGATCAGCGTTGCTTATAACCGTATTCAGCCGCTTTTTCAGCCGTTTCGTATTTATTCTTTGTTGGAACGGCGTCGTTTTGACGATTCGATCGGCGAGCATAAGAGAATTATTGAAGCTTTACTCAAAAAGAATGTCAAAAAGGCTATAGAGGAAAACACAAAACATTTAGAGCTGGTTCGGAATCAAACTCTTGAAATGTATAAGACACGCTATCACGAAAATATTGAAAACGATTTTTCACATAAAAAGCGGCAAAACGATAGCTAAAACAAGCGTTGTAGATTGTTTCATTTTGCCGCAACTTTGTTTTACATTATAAAATTCAAAATAATTAAAAGGATAAAGCCTGATGTGGAAAGCGTTAAAACAGCGCCGAACCAATTCCAAAACATATCTTTCATATCCGTTAATCCGGTTGTTTTATTGACAACCCAAAAATAACTGTCGTGTATGTTTGTGATGCCGATGGAACCGATGCAGCAGGCAAGGCCGGCTAAATACGGATTCACGCTCGCCATTGAAAGAATGATGGGCGCGGTAATTGAACCTGCAGTCAGCATGCCGACGGTAGCCGAACCGCTGACAATACGCAAAAGATAAGCGATTACAAACGGTAACAATATGCCGGGTATTTTTGCGTTTACGAGCATCTGTGCGATTGCCGAACCGGCACCGCTGTCTTTAAGAACTTGTCCGAGCGCACCGCCTGCACCTGTCACGAAAACGATAACGCCTGCTTGCTGAATGGATGTTTCCAAAAGAGAAACAACCTTTTTACGATCGGTTTTTCCGGCTAAACCGTAGATAGCGAGCAGTACTCCTAAACCGACCGCAACTACCGGATCGCCTATTAAACCGATAAAGGTTTTTACGTGTCCCTTTAAGCCCAGTGCATTTGCAACCGTATTCAACAGAATTAAAAAAATCGGTGCCAAAAGCGGTGTAAAAGAAATGAATGTTCCCGGCAAACCTTCTTCGGAAATATCCGTCGTCGTTGTCATTTCTTCCGCTGTATATGCACGGTCGATTAAAATGGAAGAGTCTTTCGGATCCGGTCTTTTATTTATTTTTTTGCCGACCCATTTTGCATACATTAAGCCAGCGATGGCAATGGGAATGGAAACAAGCAAACTGATGAGGATAAATTTTCCGATATCAAGTTCAAAGAATTGCACTATAGCTAAAGGACCGGGTGTAGGCGGGACAAGCGAGTGTGTTACCAAAAGTGCCGCTCCCAATGCGCAACCGATCGTTACGACGCTTTTTCCCGTGTTGCGCGACAGTGATTTAGAAAGCGGAGAGAGAATAACAAACGCCGAATCGCAAAAGACGGGAATGGAAACCAAAAAGCCCGTAATAGCCATTGCTATTTCTTCTTTCCCTTTGCCAAGTAATTTAATAAAGGTAATGGCCATCCGTTTTGCGGCGCCGCTTTCTTCGAAAATAGCACCCATCATTACGCCGAAGCCGATGATAATACCGATACTGCCTAAAGTTCCTCCGAATCCCGTTTTGATTGCCGAAACAATGTTGTTTGTGGGCAGGCCGACAATTAAACCGGCGATAACCGATCCGATAATCATTGCGAGAAAAACATGGATTTTCGTTTTTGTAACAAAATAGAAAATCAATCCGATCGATACCGCTAACCCGATGATTACGCGCACAACGTTTACATCACCCATTTTTGCCTCCTAAATATTTATCCGGAATTTCTTTGCTCCTTAAATTACGGGCCCGAGCATGTAGAAATCCATAGATTTTGAGTATTTTATCGCTTCGCCTTTTGACGTTTCCCCGTCGGCGACTCGAAGCAACTTTGCAAACGTTTCTTCGCCTACTTCTTCTATAGAGCGTGTTCCGAGTGTAATCAATCCTGCGTTGATATCCATATCGTTTTTCATGTTTTCGTATGTCAGCGGGTTTCCGCAGATTTTAATAACCGGTACGACGGGGAAGCCCTGAGGTGCACCGCGTCCTGTAGAAAACAAAATGATTTGCGCACCGCCGACCGCCATACCGCTCAAGAGTTCGATTTCGCGGCCGGGCGAATCTTTGATCCATAACCCTTTTCCCCGAGGAGTTTCAGTATATCCGATGACCCCTTCTATCGGTTTTGTACCCGATTTTACAATGGCCCCAAGTGATTTTTCTTCGATGGTGCTTAAGCCGCCCTTGATGTTGCCGGGAGTCGGCTGGCCCCTGCGCATATCGACGCCGATCGCTTTAACGCGGTTTTCCATTTCCGTTACAATACGCGTAATATCTTTTGCAACGGTTTCGTTTTTCGCTCTTCTTTGTAAAATATGCTCGGCCCCGATAAATTCGGTTGTTTCCCCGAACATAACGGTTCCGCCCATATCGATTACTTTGTCGGCGACATATCCGATAACGGGGTTCGCCGCTATGCCGGATGTCGTATCGGAAGCGCCGCATTTTATTCCTATAACAAAATGCGACATATCGACTTTTGTTCGCTGTATGTTTGCGATTTGCATTATCAGACTTTGTGCTTTATCCAAACCGACTTTTATTGCCGCGCTGGTGCCGCCCAGCTCCTGTACGTTTATTCGTTCTACGGGTTTTCCGGTAGCTCTGATTGCCGCTTCAAGGCGATCGGTGTCGACGCCTTCGCATCCGAGACTGACGATCAAAACAGCGCCGACATTGGGATTTTCGCCTATTTTTATTAAACAGTCCGTCGTTCGCTCCAAATCGGGAGGCGTTTGGCAGCAACCTTGGTGATGGATGATTCCTTGCGTCATTACAGTGTTCGCAACGATCGCCTCGACGACTTCATTAACACAGACAACAGCGGGAAGAATAGCGACGTAATTGCGTACGCCTACTTTTCCGTCTTGCCGTACATAACCATTAAATACGGGTATTTTATTCATTTTATTTCTTTTCCTCTTTTATAGCGTCCGTAACTTGCTTTGTTTTTTCCGCATTCCAATCTCCGCGTCCTCGAATGCTTTCTATATTGTGTACGTGTACATGTTCTCCGATCCGTATCGGGGCCGATGCAATTCCGATTTCTTCCCCGTACTTTGTTACTTGTTCGCCGACTTTGTGTTCTTTTATTGCAATTTTATGACCGTAAGGAATATCCTGTATAACTTTTAGAGGATATGATTTACCTTTTTTATCCAAAATCAAAACCTCATCGCCTGCTTTTGCCTGTTCGAAAACCGATGCGACCGTATCGGAGTCGTGTAGCTTAATCGCTTTTACCATGTTGATTGCTCCTGTTTTTATTTTCCTTTGACTATGACGGATACACCGTCGGGAATGATCGTCACTTTTGCGTCTTTTCCTTTAATTTCGTACGCTTGTTGTAATGCGCTGTCTACGGTATCCGCATACAAAAACCCCATCGCCGTTACGAGCGATTTTTCCAAGGAAGAAACTAAAATGATTTTGTAAGAAAGAAGGGCTTCGGCAAAGCGCTGTACACACCACTGCTCGGAAACGGTTTGTTCGGGCGGCGTCGCAAGAATGCGTTTTAATAAAACGGATGCGCTTGCCTCTTGCATCATTCTGCCGAAATTTTCGCCGCCTAATCCGTCTTCGCATGCCGCCGCTAAAATGATAACCGCATCTTTTTTTGCGCACATCAACGCGGATGACAAGCACTTCGGGCATTGATAGAGATTTTGATCCAAGGGATATCCGCCGTTTGTTGTAATGACGATATCGGCTTTTATCGCTTTTGTTCCTACATCGGCAAGCAGTTTTGCGCATCCCGCTCGGTGCGCTTTATCCGTATCGCCTGCAAAAGCGCCGATAATTTCTTTTTTTTCATTGAGCAATACATTGAGAATAAAAGCGAGGTTTGCCATTCGAGCGGCTTTGATCATGTCTTCGTGAATCGGATTTCCGTCCAAAACGCCGGTAATCGACTTCGGATCGGCAATAGCCTTTGCACTGTGATTGATGTTGACACAGGCTTGTGAAGCGATTCCCGGAAAAATGCTTTTTCTGCCGCCTGAAAAACCTGCAAAAAAATGCGGCTCTATAAAACCTTCCGCTATCAATAAATCAGCATTAAGCGCCAGTGTATTTATTTCACATTTGCTTCCTGAGGGAAGTGTGCCGAGTTCCGTTAACGAAGATTTGTCGTATGCATTATGGTTTACAAAATGCTCTTTTTCAAAAAGTTCGTTCCCGAATCGTGCACGCATTTCTTCAGAAGTCATGCCGCGATGTAAACCTGTTGCAATAATAACGGTAATATCGGCATGAGGATTTCCCCGCCTGATTTCAGCGAGGAGCAGAGGGAGCGTTATTTTACTGGGGACGGCTCTTGTGTGGTCGCTGGTGATGATCACGACTTTTTGTTTGTTTTGTGCCAATTCATGAAGCGGCTCGCTGCCGATAGGTTCTGCAAGGGCTTTTATAACAATGTCTTTTTCATCGTTTTTTTTGTCGGCTGTCGTTTTCGGGGGAGTTAAGATTCCTGCGATGTTATTCGATTCGATATTTACTTCTATGGACTTTTGTCCGTACGGCAGTGAAATCTTTTTTATCATATGATTTTTAACCTCCATACACACTTTATTATGTATACATAATAAAGTGTGTATGGAGAGTTGTCAAGAAAATATTTCAATTATTTTCGCCTTGTACAATTTCCGATCCCGCGTTAATATAATCGTATGACAACAGCAGTATTTCCGGGTTCGTTCGATCCGCCGACGAACGGGCATTTAAGCATTATCAAAAGAGCGAGCAAGCTTTTCGATACGGTCGATGTCGTCATTGCCGTAAATGCGAACAAGCAGTACCTCTTTACGGAAGAGGAACGCTGCCGTATGATGAAGGAAATCATCAAACCGTATGCGAACGTGACCCTCCACTTGTGCAGCGAGCTTGTCGCGCAGTATGCGAAAAAAACGGGTGCAAACGTGCTGCTGCGCGGTATCCGCAATACGAACGATTTTGCATACGAATTCGATCTGTCGCTGATGAATCACATGCTGAATCCCGACATCGAAACGCTGTTTATACCGACGGAGCAGCGCTACGTCATCGTCAAATCGAGTTCGATAAAAGAGCTCGCCCAGTATCACGGCGATATTTCGTCGATGGTACCGCCGATCGTCGAAGCGGCGCTGAAAGCGAAATTCCCCGAGTGAGATGCGAGTCCGCTGCCGCATACACAGATGCCGAACGGAGTGTCCTCAGCCGTTGCTCCATAAAGTGTGTTCTCGACAAGCGTGTTACGGAGCGCGTATTTCCTCACGTAAAAATCTAACCGAAACGGTTTCGGTTACTCAAGTAAAAATCTAACCGTAGCTATGACCGTTGTACTGCCATAGCGATAAGCTTTCGCTGCAACAGCTGCGTCTTGTCAAGC
>NZ_JAFEVM010000013.1:0-73819 GCF_016901105.1 Treponema sp. Marseille-Q4523
TCATTGTTCAGTGCGAATCATTTTTAAAAATTTTCCTTATTATATCGGTGATTAAAGGTCTTTTATTTGTAAATTTGTTTTTTGCATATCACCGTCCTACCTTTACCCAAAGCGATGCGTTTATGTGCCACGTGCGCAGCTCTATGCCGTCGGTGTTTGCAGGTTCAACGTTCGTATTTTTTGCTGCGGCTTTATCGGTTCCACTCTCATCGTTTGCGGCTTTGCTTTCACCGATCTCCGCATCCGCAATTCTGAACACGCAGCAGGAGCGCGGAAAGCGGGTGAATAATTTTTTCCCATTTTCGCAAGTATGGGACGAATCTGCCTCTTCATCCGTCTTTTTCCCGGCGAGTATTTTTCCGCAGGCGGCTTCGCCGTTTCGAAAGTGCAATATTGCGGGGAAAAAAAATTCGCCGTTTGAAACGGAGGGTATACCGATCGTAAAGGACTCGATCGCATTTCGCATCGTTTTCAGCTGCGTCGCATCGAATGCCGTATTCACATTGCCGCCTGTTTGCATGATCGTATCGCTTTCAGCCGCGGAGTAATCGAAATTATTAAAAAACGCCCACAGCGGAAAGAGCGGGACCCAGCAAGGCTTTCCCGCTTCGGCATTAAGGCGTGAAAGAGATGCTTTTTGCGCACGTGACAGGATGAGCGCTTCCGTCGAGTGCGGGATAACGGTGAACATGACCACAGTATAGCTATTTTTGTAAAAAAAATGTAGTATTGCCGGATGGTGTCTTTTTTTAAAAAATTAACAATAAAACAAAAAATTCTTTTAAGCGTGCTTACCGTATTGCTCGCCTGCGATATCGGTTTGCTTGCCAAAAAATATCGGTCGAAAACTTCTCCGCTTTCGCTTATTTTCCCGGAAGAGATGCAAGTGTCCGCATCGAAGCTTGGGGCATTGAACGCAAATGCGAAATCGAAAAAGGTGCGGCCGGGCTGCGCGTATTATCGGTTCAGCGGTGAACAGCAGCGGCAGCTTGATTCCTATATTCAACGCAGCGGTGATGCTTCTCTTTCGGTGCACATACGGATTGCACGAGATGAGGCGGCGGGCGCGGATAAAGCGTTTATGCTCGGTTTTTTATTTGCCGACGATTTTACGTTTCGAGGCAGACTGCAAAAAGAGATCGAAAAACGTCCGCTTGCAAGTCTGCATATAAAAGATATTTCCGAATTCGCTCTCGCGCTTTCGATCGAAAAAGACGAAATGAAAAACGGCAAAAGCATACCCTGCGGTTTTTTCGTGTATGCTGCCGTTCCGGCTTCGATTATCGCTGCCGAAATTCGAAGAGGGGCGATAGGCTGGGATAAAAGCGCTTCCGTACCCCTCTTTGCGTTTGCGCCGAACGGAGGCGTGATGGGCGAGTCGCCCGATGAAGCGGATTTTTCCGGCGCATCGCTTGTCTTTCCTGCTCAAAATACGGATACGGCCGTTATGCCGAAAATCACCGCGGCGTTTTATGCGCCGGAGGATTGGGGTACGGCGCAAAATCCCGTAAAGACGGAATTGAATGCGGGCGGTGAAAAATTAATAATATTTCGTACGGATAAAACGCGGGTGTCGGGTTCCGGAAATAAAACGTACGCATACGATATACCGACGGCGGCTCTTGCGAATCCTTTTTCGACGTTTTCCTGCAGTGATAAAATTAATAATATTTCCGTTCTCATGATGACGCGGAACGATGTCAAAAACGAATTGAATGCGGGCGGAAAAATTTTTGCACCTTTTAAAACCGATCCGGGATTGATCGTTTCGTGGCCGAAAAATCGATGGCGTACGGGCGATTACGAACTCTTCGAATGGGACAGATTTCCCGGCGTGCTCATCATCGATACGAAAGACTTTGCCGTGCAAAACGATTTTTTCAAGCGGCTCGCATTTTTTTCCGAAAAGATGGGTTATCGCGGTACGCTTCTTACCGACGAAGCGCTCGAAGGTATGCACGGTTTTAACGCGCACGATTACAATGCTCTTTCCCTTGCCGCCTTTTTTACAAAAGCGAAAGCTGAGAATTTTCCGCTCAATGCGCGCGAACTTCTTTTGCGCGATATCCTGCTTGCAAACGGCGTGATCGTTGCCGACGGTACGGCGTATACGGCGGGGCGCGGAGCGCTCCTTTCGATTTCACAGGAATCGCCCGAATGGCTCCGCAATCGCTATATTGCGCATGAAGGATGGCACGGCATTTTTTTTACCGACGAAAATTTTCGTAACGCGACGGCGGCCGTTTTTTATACGACGGACGAAACTTCGCGCGATTTTTTGACGAGCTATTGGCAATTACATCCCAATCTCAACTACGATTTGAACGACGAATATCTCGTGCACAACGAATTTATGGCGTACATCATGCAGCAAAACGTTTCCGCCGTCGCCGCATACTTTGTCAATCTTGCGAATTGGGCGTCGGTGCAAAAAGCGATTCCTTCGCTTGCAGCATACGTGCGGCAGACGCACGGTATTCCGTTTGAAGATGCGGCAAAAGTATTCGATGAATACGCATTCGACAATTGGGGACTTTCGTGCGGCCGCGTGTGGCTCATACGATGAACATGCGTTCCGCACCGACGCAGGTCGGCGGCCCGTGCCCCGGCATGATGACGGTCGCGTCGTTTTCAGACAGGATTTTTTGTTCGATGTTTTTCCGGAGTACGAAATCGGAATAGCTGCTGTTCGTACTTCCGATTTTTCCGGCAGAGAGACTGTCGCCGGTAAAAAGGACGTTGCCGATTTTGTAGACCATGGAATCGGCGGTGTGACCGGGCAGCGCCATGTAGCGCACCGTAAGACCTGCGATGCGGATTTTTCCGTCGCCCGTGATGACGTGCGTGTCGTTTCCCGCGACTTCCCAATCGGCCGCATAAACGGCGGGCGTATATATTTTGCGCAGCGTTTTTAATCCGTGTACATGACTTCCGTGATTGTGCGTGATAAAGACGCCTGTGAGTTTGTACGATCCGTCTTCGATGCGTTTGATGATATCGTCCGTGATTTTTCCGGGGTCGATGATGATCGCTTCTTTGTTAAATTCGTTTTCGATGATGTAACAGTTTGAAAATCCGCCGATGTTGAGATGAAAATATATTTTCATATACCGCCCCTCATCTTCGGCGCGATCCCCTGAAAGAGTTCGCTGCCCTTGCGGTCGAAAACGGCTTCCCTCGTGTTCGACATTTTCATTGAAACGTTTTCGCACGAGCATTCGAGAAAAAGAGTGTTTTTGATATTGCAATTTCTAAGCGATGTGTCGACGAGGCGCGCACCGATAAAGCGCGAATTGTACAAGTCCGAATCGTCGAACGATGATTGAAAGGCCTGCACGCCGTTGAAATTGTTTTGCACCATGTCGCTGCCGGTGAATATCGTGTGAGAGAAGGTACAGCAGGCGAACGACGTAAACTGCATAGTGGAACCGGCGAGCATGCAGTCGGCGAATGTTGCAAAATCGAACATGCACAGTTTGCCGCGCAAACCTTCCGAGCGGAGATCGGTAAACGTGCAGTGCTGAAAATTGCAGCCGTAAAATCGCTTATTCGATAAATCGATGTCACGGAACATAATGCCTGCGGCGTTTAAACCGACTATGACGTCGTGCGTTTTAATATAATCGTAAATCGATTTTTTTGCGCGGCCGGGATCGGGCGTGTGATCGAGACAGTATCCGCGTTCTTCGGTCATACCGTTCGTTTCATCGAAGACGGAAAGCGAAAGATTTTTGCACGAGTGAACGAAGCACTTGTTCAGCGTAAACATGGTTTTATCGTACGCTATTGCGTTTGTTTAGTCAAACGATTACAATCGATTCCATGTGTTGGAAGTGCAAGCGCGCGATACGCAGTTCCGAAAAAATATTCAGGACATCGGTATGTGAATTTTGCGGAGCCGATTTGCATGTCTGCCGCAACTGTACGTTTTATTCGCCGGGCGCGCATTACGATTGCCGGGAAACCGTGGAAGAACTTGTAGCCGACAAAGAGAGGGCGAACTTTTGCGCAGCGTTTTCACCGCGCACCGATTTTGCATCCGGCGGCGACAAGGCGGCAAAAGCGCGCGATGCGTTCAACAGTTTATTCGGCGGTATCGTGTTATGAATTTTGCGTTTTTGGATTCGGGTACCGGCGGCATCCCCTATATGCTTCGTCTCAAACGGCTCGCTCCCGACGCGACTTGCGTCTACCTTGCCGATACCGTGCATTTTCCGTACGGAGAAAAAACCGTTCCCGAAATAATCGAATACTCGACGGCTGCCGTTTCGCACATCATCGACACGTGGCGTCCGGAAACGATCGTTGTTGCGTGCAATACGATTTCCGTTTCCGCCCTCGCCTCCCTTCGCGAACGCTTTCCCTCCGTGCCGTTTATCGGTACGGTGCCTGCGATAAAGCTCGCCGCTTCGGTGACAAAAAATAAAAAAATCGGTTTGCTTGCGACGAACGCGACTGTGCGCGACGCATACATACGCGAGCTCGAAAAAGGTTTCGCATCCGGTTGTACGATATATTCACGCGGAGATGCCGACCTCGTTTCGTTTATCGAACGGAAGCTCGTTACCGCCGACGAAAACGAAAAGATGCGCGCGGTTATGCCGGCGGTCGATTATTTTGCGGAAAAAGGCTGCGACACGATCGTGCTCGGCTGTACGCATTTTACGCACCTTGCGGATATCATGCAAAAGGCTGCGGGAAAAAACGTAAACGTCGTCGATTCTCGTGACGGCGTTGCGCGTCATGCGATCGAAGTACACGGCGATTTTATTCATTCGGAAAAAAAGAAAAACGAAAATATTTTCACTGCAGCAGCCGATTTTCTTTCGGACGTGCCGGACGGATCGTTTTTCGTTACCGGCATTTCGGACGATAAGGCGAAAGCTTATTACGAGGCGTTTTGCAAAATGCTCGCGATCCCCTTCGGCGGAATACTTCCGGTTATTTAAGGAGAATGCTCCCTTGGAGCCATCGGTTTGACGAGAAATTTATTTGCCAGGCTCACTGCCGAATTTACGGGGCTGTTCAAACTTTCAGTGTTCGGACAGTTTTCTTAATTTACTATATTCTCAATTATTAATTTTCTCCTCGGATGAGAGCGCCGCTATCGCTCCGTCTTTCGAAGTTCCGCGTCTGCGACGCTCCACTCGCCGTCTTTTTCGGCGATTTCCATAACGGCATAATTTCCGTCGAGGAGTGCGCCGGGGTTGATCACCGTCGTCGCTCCGATTTTATCGATCGCCGCCCCTTCGTGAATATGTCCGGTGATAACGGCGAGCGGTTTTATCCGTTCTATAAATTCGCGGAATTTTTGCGAGCCCGCGTGCAAAGCCGGATTTACCGCATCGCACTTTGTATCTTTCGGCGGATTGTGGGAAATGAGTATGAGATTTTTCCACGTGCCGCCGCTCTTTGCCGAAGCGCGTTCGATGACGTCGAAATCCGACAGGAGTTCGTCTTCCGTTCGTTCGTTCGGTGTCGTACCGGTAAACTTGCTGCCGCCGCCGCTTCCCGCGATACAAATGCCGTCGTGGTAGACGAGCGCGCCTTCGACGCTGATATCTTTTTTTTCGATTTCGTGTAAAAAATCCGGTTCGTCGCAGTTTCCGATAACGGAAAAGATGACGTCGTGCTTTTTGCACAAAGCTTCGAGCGCGGGCAGACCCGTTTCCGCGTGCTTGAAGGCGGCGAAGTCTCCGCCGAACAAAACCGCATCGACCGCTTTAAACTCTCCCTCGAGTTTTTCGAGTGCCGAAATATTTCCGTGTAAATCGGATATGACTAAAAACTTCATAGGCTTCTCCCGTTTTCTCAGAACAGTATACACCTGTTTTAATAAAAAAGACAGCGGCGAAAATCACATGCGATGCGCACATGGCTCTTCAACGGAGTCCGAAGTGCCGGCTCTAGTCCGCGCTTCGAATCTTCACCGTACAAGAATCGCTTCTGCCTTTGCCGTCGGCGACGGTGAGTTCGTAAATGCCGGGAGACGGTCTCCATTCGTATTTTTCGCCCGGCGCGCTTTTGCAGATAAACGACGCGCCCGAAAACCAAAACAATTCTTTCGTATCGGCATCGGCGGACGCGCTCAAAACGATGGTACTGCGCGCGGGATCGGAGGAGCGGAACACGTATTCGGTATGTTTGAGAGGCGAGCGTATTTCCGGCGGATAGCCGCTTTTGTATAAACCGCTTTTGCTTTGCTCGGGCGGATAATCGGGAGGAGAAAGCCGCGGCAGTCCCGCTTCGGCAAAAAGCGCCTGTAAATCACTCGGCCAAAATTCGCGCACGACTTCTTTGCAATACGGCTTTCCGGTTTCATCGGTACGGTAGCCGCTTCTCGTGTCGATCGTTATCTTTCGATGAATGCGGCACTTCGCTATCGGCGACACTCCGGGGATAAACCACGCTTCTTCGGTATTCGGGCAGTCGTCGGTCGGAACGGCACCCGACACGGAACACACGCGTATCTTCGTCACTCCCTCAGGCGGAAACTTCGGGGATGCACCGACTCTGCCCGACGCGATCATACTGTCGGCGATGGCAAAAAAAAGAGGAGCTGCGGCACTGCGTCCGAGAAAGGCATTGTTTCCGACGCCGTCGAAATTTCCTATCCACACGCACATTACGTACTTGCCGAAAAAGCCCGCCGTCCACGAATCGCGGAAGCCGACGGACGTTCCCGTTTTGTAGGCGACAGGAACGGCTTTCGCTTCGGCAGGTCTTGCTTCTACGGGCGGAGGATTTTGCTCGAGCATTTTGCACACGATGAACGCCGCTTCGGGCGAAAACAGTCGATGTTCTTTAAAATTATTAATTGTTAATGCGTCGCCGATTGCCGCACGGCTTTCGCTCATAACCGTTTTAAGCGGCCGCTCCGTACCCCCGTTTACGAAAGAAGCGTACAACGTCGTAAGTTCGAAGGGTGTTACGTCCGCGCTTCCGAGCACGATCGAAAGCCCGTAGCTGTCCTTCGCTTTGAGGGCGGAGATACCTGCGTCCGCTAAAAAATCGTAGAGATCGGGATTTTTCAATTTCCGTGCAAGCGTTATCGCGGGGATATTGCGGCTTTCCGTAAGCGCCTGCCATGCTTTTATCGGGCCTTTAAATGTGTTGCCGTAGTTGTCGGGCGTATATTCGCTGAAACTCGACGGCGTGTCTTTGAGCATCGTGTCGTAATGGATGATCCCCTGATCGAGGGCGAGCGCGTATATAAAAGGTTTCAGCGCGGAGCCGGGCGAACGCTTTGCAATGTTTCCGTCTACCTGCCCCTGAATGGCGTCATCGTAAAAACGCGCCGAACCGACTGCCGCAAGCACTTCCATCGTTTCGGAATCGGCGAGGAGAACAGCAGCGTTCGCAATGCCCAAATGCCGCTTCCTGTTGATAAAAAAGCGGATGCGCGATTCAACGAGTTCCTGCAAATTCGAATCGATTGTCGTCTTAATAATTTTTTGCGGATGTGCAAGATGCGGTCTTTGCAATTCGAGCATGCGGGTATAGTGCGGCGCTTCGTCGGGAAAAGCGCAGACGAGCTGAGGGTGAGATGCGACGAAAGAGCGCTCGCCGCTTGCCGCCGGACGTTCCTTTATCCATTCGTCGAAAAGCGAGAGTCTCGCGTCGATGAGTTCGTCCGGGACATGAAATGCGGAGGGACATCGCTTTGCGGGATTTTGCGGAAGTACGCAGAGCATGAGGCGCTGCGGCAGATCCGTTTTTTCGATGCTCTTTCCGAAAAAATAATAAGAAGCCGCTTCGAAGCCTTCGATGTTCTTTCCGCAGGGTGCGAGGTTGACGTACGCGTCGAGTATGTCCTGTTTCGAATACAAAACTTCGAGACGGAGCGCTAAAAAAATCTGCGCGAGTTTTCCGGGAATACTTCGCGTGTACAGGCGGTATTTCAATTTTGCCGTCTGCATCGTGATCGTTGACGCGCCTATAACGCGCGATCGCTTTACGTAGGTTTCCCAGCCCGCACGTATGAGGGATGCGGGATTGATACCGTGATGCACATAAAAGCGCCGGTCTTCCCGAAGCAAAAGCGCTTCGAGAAATTCTTTCGGAAATTCCGTAACGGGTTTATAAATGCGAAAGCGTTCGTCCGGAGTGAGGTATACGCGGAGAAGTTTTCCGTTCCGGTCGGCATAGGCGCCGGAAAATGAGATACCGTCGAGGATGCCGTTCGCTTTGCTGCGGACGACATCGACAATGCAAAAAAGCAGCAGCGCTCCCGCAATGCCGAGAGCTGCCGCATGACGCTTTTTCATTTATCGGAGATAGTTATGCTTTTTTGCGGACGGAGCGCGCGCTGCGTGCCGTCGTACATCGCTTCGGCAAAGAGCGGCGGCACCGTGTACTTCCCTGAGTTGACGGCTCGCACTTTGTATACGAACGTTTTAAGTTCCTGCGTCACCGTGCCGAAGAGCACGATGCGATCTTCGCGTATGTCGACGTAATCGGGTTTCCAGCCGGTATCGCTTTCGCGTACGGACGCGATATCCGCTTCCAAACCGCACGGCAGCATATCGACGACGGCGACGTTGCGTATCGATCTGTTTTTCGTCGAACGGACGTTTACCTTTACCGTCACTTCATCGCCGAGTTTTACCGCATCGATTTTTTTGCCGTTCGCATCGACAAATTCGCGGTACACTTCGATACCGTCTTTCGTTTCGCCTGAGGGGATATCGTGTAAAAATCCGCCCTGCGTTACTTGATAAAAGAGATTTGTCTTTTCCTCGTTCGTCAAGCGAAGTTTTTGCGCATCGGATGCGAACTCGGCGGTAAAGACTTTCTCGCCCTGCGGCGTAAGTGCTTTCGTCGTTTTGCCCGATTCTTCGACAACGGTAAATTTTCCCGTTTCAGATGTGGGCATTGCCGCAAGATAGCTTTTTATCGCGATGAGCGTCATTGCAGCCGAAAGGGATGCGTAACGGCGGTGAACGATTTCGTCTTCGATCGATTCGAGCAGATGTGCGGAAACGGCGGAAAGTTTTTCGGGATAATATTCCGAAATGAGGTAAAGGTACGCCGATTTGAAATACAAGTCATCTTCGAAAAAGCCGATGCTGTCGGCCGTTTTGACGCCGCGTTTTACGCGCGAGACGAGCTTTTCGCCTTCCGACGCCATGCCGAGCATTTTATACGATGCGGCGAGGAAAACGCCCGCGACGGAAGCTTTATCGTCGCGATCCATATCTTTGCGCAGAGAATTGATATAATCCGTCGTCACCGTTTCGTTCCGCGTGAGCACGTAAACGCAGAACGCGCGGCCGTATACGCCGCCGTCCGTGTCGGCCGCCCTCTTTTTCAAAACGCCGAGCAGATTGTTAAAAAATACGTCGGGGACGTAATAACCGTTTTCGCGCGCGTCGGTTAAAAACATGGCGCAGTATGCGTCGAGCGCAGCCCAGCTTTCCGAACGGTGCGTCCAAAATCCGATCGAACCGTCGGACTTTTGTCTCGACTGAAGAGCTGCGACGACGTTGTCGACCGCTTCCTGAGCGTCCGCTTTCGTTTTGCCCGACTCTTTGAGCAAGTCGGGGAACAGGTACGGATAGGCCATACTCACTTGCTGCTCCGAACAGCCGTACGGATATTTTTCAAGGTAAAACTGCAAACCCTTTGCCAGCCCGCTCGGCAGGTATGAAAGCGCGATTTCCCTCGTCGCGTATTCGTTGTACATTTTTTTATCGACGTCGACGCTCGCTTTGTCTTTTGTGACGCGCCCGCTCGTAAGCCGCACTTGATACGGCATGGACGGACGGACGCTCATCGATGAAGCGATGCGCGACGAATGCGAAGCGCCCTTTGCAGTAAACGCGATATCCGCAGCTCCGAGTACGTCATTCGTTTTTATGCCGAACGTCGCCGTCGCATCCCTCCCTTCGGGGATCTTGAGCGTGACCGACTGCGCGGATGTGATCGAAAAGTGAGCGGTCGGAACGGCGCTGAGCACGACGGATGCATCGCTTCCCGAACCCTTATCGTTGTTCGTTACCGTCACCGATATGTCGAAAGTATCTCCCGGAGAGGCGAAGGTCGGAGCATTCGGCACGATGACGTAAGTGTCTTTTATCTCCGACGATGCCTGTGCGACGCCGATCGTATCGGACGACACCGCGACGGCCATAACGCGGAGGCTTCCGTTGAAGTAATCGGGAATGCGGTAGGTAAGGTTTCTCTTTTGGGGTCCCGTATCGACGATGCCCGACCAATAGGCGACCGGCTCGTTTTGTTTTCGCTTAAACGGATTCAAATTGTGCGCGAGCAGATCGTAGTCTTCACCGCCGCCTGCCGCAGCGAGCGTACGGAGGATATTGTATTCGGGCAAAACCAAATCGAGCACTTGAGATGTCGAAACTTCGAGCGCGCGCTTTTTAAAAAAGTATGCAAGCGGATCGGGCGTTTTATAGCGCGCAACTTGCAAAATGCCTTCGTCGATCGCCATGACGACGATTTTTCCCGGCCTCTTACTCGAATACGAAATCGTGTAATCGGTTCCAGGCTTCGCTTCACGCGCTACATCAAGCGTGATTTCGTTTGTACGCCGCTCGAGGCTGACCGAAAACGGAACGGCCGCATAGCAGAAGGGACTCATGTAGATTTCTTCGGAGTCGTAGGAGCGCGCGTACATGATCGTGATATAACCGTTTCCTTCAAGTCCCTGCGGGATTGCGATCGACTGCAGAGAGGACGCGCCGTCGGAACGGAACCATTTGTACGTATACACTTTATCGCGTTCGACGGCGATGAGACCGCTTCCCGCATACGGCGCTTTGATAAAAATCTGCGCCGTGTCTCCCGGACGGAAATCGCTTTTTTCCATCTTTACTTCGAGCTCCGCGGTACGCGACAGGCTTCGCTGCAAATTCTTTTCGCCGATAACGGAATACGGCGTTTTATTAAATTCGAGACCTTCTCCGTTTTTCAGCGTCAACGTAAAATCGCCTTCATCCGAAACGGGCAGCCGATATTTCAATCCCGCTTCGGGGATCGTAACCGTTTTCGTAAATACCGGATATTCTTTTTTTACCGATTGATATTTATACGCGCCGTTCGGCTGCTTGACGAGTACGGACACGTAGCGGTTTTCCGTGACGGCAAGTTCGACTCCCGACACTGCTCTCTGTTTGAGGTCGGGGCCGACTGCGATGAGCGTCAGTTCGCGTGCCGAATCCTTTTTGATGTACGAAAGATCGCCGTCGGCTTTTACGCCGATGAGATATTCGAGCGGAGAAACGTATACCGACGACTGTGAAGAGACCGCGCGGCCGCTGCCTTTTTCGTAACCGTCAGCCGTAAAGGTCATGCGGTACGATGCTTTGGCAAATTTTTCGACGTCGATCGCAAACTCCGCCCGTCCCTCATCGTCGGTCGTCTTTTCGTCGAGCTTTTCCGTATACGAATCTTTTCCGGTATACGGATCGGAAAATACGTAGCCGCGGTACTGCGGAAAGCGCATATATCCCGGAGCGAGCGAAATCTCCGCCGAAACTTTATTGCCCGCCGCGACCGTGCCGAAGAGGTTTCGAAGCTTTACGACGCCCGTAAGCTTTGCCGGCCGGATCCAGCCTGAAGCCGGAAGCGGATCGAAAGCCGTCGAGATCGAAAGCGTATCCGGCAAAAATTCTTCGACTTTGACCGTTTCGTTTCCGAGAAAAACGCGTTCGATTTTTCCGTCGGAACGCTGTTTTCTGAAATATGCGGAAACGTTGTATTCGCCGGTCGGAGAGTAGGACTGCGTGGCGAATTTGATTTCTTCAAAGCCCGCGTCGTTGAGCGCGAATTCTTTATCGACTATCTCCGTGCCGTTCGGATCCGTAACGACGTAAGCGAGAGGAGTACCCGCAAGACTCTTCGCCCAATCCCCCGCTTTGACGATGAGACCCAGCTTTGCCGTATCTCCCGGCCGATAGATGCCGCGGTCTGAAAAAATATAGGTGTGGATCGCATCGGGATCGAGCGCGCCGTATTCGCCGCCCGTATTGAAATCCGAATAATCGAGCGAGCGTCCGTAATCGGCATACGGCATAAACGCGAAGTCGTTTCCGTTTATCGCAGTATAGGCGACGGGACGATGTTCCTTGTTGTTCATCGAAAGAGCGGGAAGCGTTACGTGACCGTCGGATGCCGTAACGCCCGAAGCGAGCGTGTCGCCGTTGAGCGCTACGACTCTTATTTCGGAACCCGCGACAGGGCGCCCCGTCGCGATCGACTGTACGAATACGTCGCAGGTTTTATCTGCATTTCTTTTTACGATGATCCCCTGATCGGTTACGAGGATGAGCCGCTCGTCGCCGCGCCCGTTTTTTTCGCTCGACACGCGGAACAAAAAGAGACCGTACTTGAGATGCTGCGACGGGATCGAATTCAAATAGCCTGAGAAATCGAAGTTCGTGTACGACGGTTTTTTCGCGCTCGTCGCAGCGACCGAAGCGTCGGAACGATAGACCGCACTCACATTGTTTTGATTGAAGATATAGTCGTAGTTGAACGAAAAATTTTTCATATCGCCGTTCGACATCGATGCGATGTGATTGATTTCGTCGCTCTGCATGCGCCACACCGTGTAGTACACTTTGTCGACGCCGCGCGTGAGCACCGGAATCTTTTTGCTGCCGCGCATCGAAATGATCGTACCGTCCGATAAAATCGTCGTCTCTTTCGGATAGGAGCGCACCTTCACGACTTCTCCGTGAGGATCGGTCAGATAATAATCGCCGTAAAATTTCGCACCGTCTTTTACCGCGACGTACAGATACGCGCCCGGTTTCGCATCGATTACAAACGAATGCATCGTATCGTATTCGAGTTCCGACGGCAGCGCCGTAAACGAAAGCGCTTTACTGTTTTTAATAACGGTGTCGGTAACTTCTTCTTCGCTGTACCACTCGTAATCTTTTTCGCCGCGTCTGCCCGGTTCTGCAGGTTTATCCTGCGGCAGCTCGTATACCGAAAGCGCGCTTTGCAAATTGTCGGCGCTTATCTTCGCCGTCGTTTCGATCGCGATCACCTGCTCGTATTCCTGCGCGTCGTTTTTGACAAGGGTAAAATCTATCGATTCGATTTTGGCATAACTTGAAGAACCGGGAACGGTAACCGAAGCCGTCATCTTTTTCAAAGGCGATCCGCCCGAAGCCGATTTGATTCCCGCCGCGATCGCAATGTTCATCGTTACGTCTTTTGCAGGCACGCCGAGCGGTTCGGACGCAAAAAACGCGGTGCGCTTGTCGTCGCTCAAACCCGCCGTGACCGTATAGCTGCGTTTTTCGAAAGTACCGCTTTTCGGATTTTTCATATCGGGAGAAAGCGAGACGAGCTTTTCGATGCCGTCGGAGTTTATAGGAAAATTCGCGCGGAGCGAAAACGAAATATATTTTTTTGCGGGGTCGGCGGCGTCGATGCAGAATTCCTCATCTTCGATTTCCGCATAAAAATCGTCGGTTGAAAATTTTGCCGTATACGAACGGATTTTAACATGGTCTGCAAAATCTTTTTTTGAAAACGAAATCTGATACTGCGTACCGAGCGGCCACGGTTCGGAAGGCGTAAAGACGAGTTCGTCGGAACCGATCCATCGCCATTCGCCTGCCATATCGGGTTTCATCGCTATGCCGCCGGCAATGATTTTATCGGCATCGTCGATTTTCGCCGCGGAACCGTTGAATGAAATGACGAGCGGATCTTTCGCGTTTTCGAGCAAATCCGGCTCTTCGACCGAATAACCTATTTCCATTTTGACCGGCATCTTCGACTCGATAAACACCCACGCGAACAAAGCCGCAACGGCGAGCACGATGAGACCGACAAGGGACGCGAGCGAAATGAGCGCGATTTTCCGCGCTTTTTTAAATCCGGCTTTATTGCGGAAAAAGAAACGACCGATCGCCTTCATCCATTCAGGCGCCTCATACTTTCCGAAAATTTTCGACCATGTGATTTTACCCATACAGGCATCTCCAAATTAATAAAATGCGGTATGCGCCGCAGCTGGTTTTACCGAAAAATTATACCGTTTTAATCTTTACTAAACAATCGCAGATCACTATGATAAACGGGACGAAATCGATCGAATACATATATACGGCTATGCGGAAGAACGCTGGAAGAGACGCCTGCATCGGCGCCGCTTTCAGCTCATATACAAACCAGGAGGTAATATGAAGTACGCAACGTTCAGTATCCCCAACAGGATCGTCCACGGCGCAGGTGCATTGGAGTTCCTTTCCACGTTGGAAGGGAAAAAAGCGGTCATAGTCACCGGCGGAAGTTCGATGAAAAAATTCGGATTCATCGACGAAGCCAAAGGCTATTTGGAAAAAGCGGGAATGCAGGTGCAAGTCATAGACGGCGTCGAACCCGATCCGTCCATTAAAACCTGTAAAGACGGCGGGGCGAAAATGGCCGAATTCAAACCCGACTGGATCATCGCATTGGGCGGCGGCTCTTCGATGGACGCAGCCAAAATCATGTGGGTGTATTACGAATATCCCGGCTATAATTTCGACGATTTGGTCGCATTCAAATTTCCGAAGCTGCGGACAAAAGCAAAACTGATCGGCATCCCGTCCACGTCCGGTACGGCGTCCGAAATCACGGCATTTTCCGTTATCACCGACAGAGAAAAAAATATCAAATATCCTTTGGTCAGTCCCGATATCATTCCCGACATCGCCATCGTCGACGATAGAATCCCGGCAAAGATGCCGCCGCTCGTTACGGCGCAAACCGGTATGGACGTCATGACGCATGCGATCGAAGCGTATGTTTCGACCGCCCATGACGATTACACCGATCCCTATGCGCTCGAAGCGATCCGGCTCGTATTCGAATATCTCGAACGGGCAGTCGCAAACGGCAGCGATATGGAAGCGCGCGGAAAGATGCATACGGCATCTACCGTTGCGGGTATCGCGTTCAGCAACTGTTCGCTCGGCATCGTGCATTCTATGGCGCATAAAATCGGCGGAGAATTTCATTTGACACACGGAGAGGCGAACGCCATCATGCTTCCGTACATCATCGACTACAACAGAAAGGAAACCGACCGCTACAGTAAATTGGAAGGCGCTTTGGGCATAGATGATATCGCAAAAGCGGTGACGGCTTTAAACAGAAAGGTCGGCATTACGCGCACGATTCAAGAAGGCAAAAACACCGTCATCCCCGAAGATGCATTCCTCAAAGTATTGGATCTGATGAGCGAGCGGGCATTCAACGATGCGTGTACGCTTACCAATCCGAGAAAAACATCGCCTGCCGATATTAAAAAGATTTACCTCGCTGCATACTACGGCAAAGACATCGACTTCTAAAAGCAGCCGCGCGCTTTGTGCAGCAGCGTGATCTTACCCGCAACGGAGATACAATCGCCTTCGTTGCGGTTTTTTTTCGCATGGGATTGTCCCCGACTTTTGAAACAGTTCCGTCTTTCCGTTTTGACAGACAATAGACGAATGATGTAGCGCGATAAAACCTGCACGCGCGAATGAACAACGCGCGAACGAACGATTGATTTATCCGAGCCTTTGGGCTATAGTTTAAAATCTATGGAAAAATTAAAACTGCTCCTTCCGAAAGGAAGGATATACGAAAACGTCGTCGGCCTCTTAAGCGGCGCGGGCATCAAAGTCGATTTGCCCGAACGCGCGTACCGCCCCATCGTCAATCAAAGCGATTTGGAAGCGAAAGTGATGAAACCGCAGAACATCGGCAAACTGCTCGAACTGGGGTCTCACGATGCGGGCTTTACCGGCCGCGACTGGATCGAAGAGTCGAAAGCCGATGTCGAAGAGATCATGGACTTGGGCTTCGACAAAGTGCGCATCGTCGCGGCAGTGCCGAACGCGCTCGACGATCACACGCTTCAAACGAAGCGCGTCGTCGTCGCAACCGAATACGAGCAGATCGCGCGCAAGTGGCTCGAAAGCAAAAAAATCGACAGTATCATCGTGCGGACATACGGCGCGACTGAAGTGTTCCCGCCGGACGACGCCGACATGATCATCGACAATACGGCGACGGGGCGCACGCTGCAGGAAAACGGGCTCCGCATCGTCGACACGATTTTGAAAAGCTCGACGTGTTTTTTCGCATCGAAGACGGCGCTCGCAGACCCGCAAAAAAAGCAAAAGATCGACGAACTGAAAATGCTCTTCGAAGCGGTGCTCAATGCGCGGAACAAAGTGATGCTCGAAATGAACTGCTCAAAAGACATCTTCGATACGCTCATCAAAGAGATCCCCGCGATGAAAAGTCCGACCGTTTCTCCGCTGTACGGGGACGACGGCTACGCGATCAAAATCGCAGTCGATAAATCCGAAGTGCCGCTCCTTTTGCCGAAACTGAAAAAGCTCGGTGCGGTCGATATCCTCGAATACGAGCTTCGAAAGGTATTGGCGTAGATTAACAAATCGAATGCCGAGTTTTAAAGAACTCGAAATTAAGCCTATTACAATAAATGCCGAGTTTTGAAAGTATCGGCTGACGGATCATGGAGCGTGCTATGGCAGGACGAATCGCATCGATAGAACGGAACACGGGCGAAACGCGGATAGCGCTCACCCTCGACCTTGACGGGAGCGGAAAATATACGGTAGAAAATCCGATAGGATTTTTCGATCACATGCTGCGCTCTTTTTGCAAACACGGTCTCTTCGATTTGAGCGGCACGCTTTCAGGCGATTTGAACGTCGACCAGCATCACCTCATCGAAGATACGGGTATCGTGCTCGGAAGCTGTTTCGCAAAAGCGCTCGGCGACTGCGCCGGTATCTCGCGTTCGGGATTTTTTATCTACCCGATGGACGAAACGCTTTCGCGTGCCGCAGTCGATTTCGGAGGACGTTCCTACCTCGTCTTCGACGGAAAAATTTCGGGCATACCCCTCGTGTCGCTCGGCGATGACGGAAAAGAAGCGAGCTTTCAAACGGACTGTGTTGAAGATTTTTGGCAGGGCTTTGTCGGAGGCGCAAAATGCAATCTGCATTTGGACACGCTCCGCGGCAGAAGCGATCACCACAAAATCGAAGCGATGTTTAAAGCAGCCGCCCGCGCGATACGGAGCGCCGTCGAACTCGACGTGCGAAGGTGCGGAGAAATCCCTTCGACCAAGGGCATCATCGTCTGAGGCGCAGTATGGAAAGCGGAATACACACGATAGCGGTCTGGGGAGATTCGATATTAAAAGGGGCGGTCACCGGTTACAGCGAAAGCCGCTTTGACATCCTTGAAGAAGAAAACAGTCTCGCCCTCGCTCAAAAAAAGCTCGGCTTTACGCTCATCAATAAAAGCGTATTCGGCAACATCATCAATAAAGCGCTTCGCACGCTCAAGCGCGATATGGAAAAAGGTTTAAGCTGCGATCTCGGTATCGTCGAAAGCGGCGGCAACGACTGCGATTACGATTGGACTCCGATAAGCGAAAACCCCGATGCTCCGCACAAACCTCGAAATCCGCTGCCGGACTTTTTGCGTATGCTCGATGAAGCGGTCGAAACGCTCCGCGCACATAAAATCACCCCGCTTTTGATGACGATGCCGCCGCTCGTTCTCGACCGCTGGTATAAAACGATCACCTCGGGTCAAAACAAAAAAAACATCGACGCCTTTCTCTCCGGCGATGTCTTCGAATTGTACCGTGCTCACGAACTCTATTCGCTTTCGATCGAAAAATACGCCCTCAGTCACGGCGTCCAGTACATCGATATGCGCATGGCCATGCTCGAAGCGAAAGATTATCGTTCGCTCATGTGCGAAGACGGCATTCATCCGAACGCTTCGGGTTACGCATACATGGCGGACGTGTGGATCCGGGAACTTCCGCGTCTGCACAAGGAATTTTAAACGGCAGACCGATGTGCGGTGCAAAGACACGGAAGATTGATTTTAAAGGCGTAAGCGCTCCGTTGCATAAGTATCTCCGCGTCGTTATAATATAAGGTATGGAGATCAGCAATTTTAACAAAAAGCGCTTTTACGGCGTCTTGATCCTGTGCTTTTTAGCTACAGCAGCTTTTACGGCGCCGCTGCGAAATTATGTTTGCATCGTGCGTAGCAATTTACCGAAAGATACGGTCACCTTTTTAGAGGATTACCGCGACAAACTTTCAAACCGCGGATACGCTTCGTATGCGAAAGATATCGACGCGTATTTGAAGGGATCGTTCGGTTCGGGCTTCGTATTCTATGCATCGAACGGCAAACCTTACGTCGTCACTAACCGGCACGTTCTTAAAGAAGCCGAAACCGTCAACGTCGAATTCGAAAACGAAGACGGATCCAATTCGAATTACAAAGAACTCAAAATCATCGCGGTGGATGAAGACATCGATATCGCCCTCGTCGCTCTGCCAGACACGTATGCGCGGAAAGGTTTAACGTTGAGCGGCAGTACGGTGCGCGACGGCGACGAAGTGTGGTCTGCGGGCTTTCCCGGACTGGGAGGAGAGCCGATGTGGCAGCTCGGCAAGGGTACGGTAACCAATGCGCGTGCAAAAATCAAAGAGCTCCTCTCTCCCGATATTTCCACGCTCATCCAGCATTCGGCACAAGTCGATGCGGGAAATTCGGGCGGTCCGCTTTTGACGGCGGATGCAAAATCGGAAGCGGGATATTCGATCATCGGAATCAATACGTGGAAAGCGACATACCGGGAATCGACGAATTTTTCGATCCCCGCGTCGATCATCAAATCTTTCGTCGAACGAAATATCGCAGGAGATAAAAAGCAAAATATCGATGAACGTGCAAAACAATTTGTAAAATCGACTGCAGATAAAAACACGCTCTTCTTTTCGCTCGGAAAATATATTTCGAACGAAATGGTTTCGAAAACGGGCGGCGATGAATTCCTCGATGTGCTTGCAACGGCTCCTTCAGCCGTCCGTTCCATCATCGTCGAAATATTCGCTTACGATCCGATCGAAGGTTTGCGCTATGCGCTCGCATACAAAGTGTGGAAGGCATTTCAAGGAGATGACGGCGCGCTTACGACCGAAGCCGGTGCTGCGGAAGAATCGACGAACGGTATGAAAGTCTCTTTTACGCCCGAAGGCAAAGAAGCAATCCCGTCTCTGTGGACGGAAGAACAGGGTGTCTGGCGACTTTCGGAATTCGGAGAAGCGAAAAATACCGGAACCGCGAAAAAGAATTCCAAAAAGAGAGGCGGAGCGTCCAGCGTAAACGGTCTTGAAATCGACGATCCCTATCTTATCAATATTTCTGCCGGCGCGCTCATTCCGTTCGAAACGAAATCGACCGGATTCAATCTGTCGGTATTGTTTATGAGAAAATTTTTCGGCGGCGGTCCTTTCATCCAAACCGAAAAAGTGGACAATGTCACCGTAATGAATAAATACAACGAAGAAAAATACAAGGAAGCGAAATCGATGACGACCGTCGGCGGCGCGATCCGTTTTCAAGTGCCGCTCGCATTCAACAAATTCATCGTCGCGCCCTTTGCGGAAGCGCGGCTCGGTCTCACGAATACGACAACGCTGACAGGCGATGATCGTTCCGACCGTTTTTACTTCGGTATCGGCGGGGGTGCATACGCGGCGTACCGTGTGACCGATTGGTTCGCACCGATGATCGGCGTACAGTATATGCATTCGAACTACTCCGTATTTTTTAAAGACACTTCGGAAAAATCAAACAGCGTTCTCATATTTGCAGGTGTAAAATTGGTTGAACGATAACAACATAACATACAGATCGAGGAAGCCGTTCGAAATCCGATTTTTCGGGCGGTTTCATTTTCTTCGAATGTATATCTTATTATTGATAGGAGACAAACAGCAAGATGAAAAAATTGATCGGAATCGTTGCGCTCATCGCAGCGACAATGACGGCGACAAGCTGCTTTTCGACGGGTTATAAATTCGGCGCAAGCAAAAGCGATGTCAAAAAAGCGGTAACGAGCGGAAATTGGGGAAGCCCGAAAGATTGCGTCGTGTTATTCGGGAGCGAATATGTCGATTTCCACGTATTTCAGCAAAATCCCGCTTTCGGTTATCAACGCTATGATGCGCAGGTAAGCGGAACAACGACGGGAACATCGATTTTTCTTGTGGCCGTCGCAAAAACGAAATCGATGTTTTTTATACGGCCATTACCGGTAGGCAGTGAAATTGCAATATATGCATATAGAAACTCGGGTGCATATGGCGATACGGTCATGTATTGCGGCATACAAGGAGTCGATTACGTCTTTAACAAACCGGGACTTTTGTATTACGATAAAAACGATCCGGAACATAAGAACGAATACGAATCGTTGAAGTCGATGCAGTCGTATTTTAAAAACACGGATTGGGAACCGGTGATTGAAAAACGTATGGAGGAATTGGCAAATGAATCGAAGAAATAAATTATTAATTTCAGGCTTATGCTTTATCTTTACAGCGGCAACACTGTTTGCAGCAGACGTAAAAGAAAAATCGGTAAAAATTCCGGGCGGCAATAAGGTCGTCATCGTCGGAAGGATTTCTTTTAAAACGCCTATCGATATCGAAGGACGCAGAAAAGGGCTGTATGCTGAGGAAAATAAAAACCCGAGTACCTATTCAATGGGTGAAACTTTTAAACCCGTGTGGGAATTCGAAGAGCCGTTTTATTATACCGCAAAAATAGATGCGGACGGAACGGTAACACTCGACTATGCACGGTGCAGACTCTTCAGTACTTATCAGGATTTTTTTGATGTTCCGCTCTCAGTGAAAATCGTCATTCCCGAAGGCGCGCAGTTCGTCTATATCGGAAACTTCGAATACGATCTCGACTATGCGCTGCGTATTAAAGGCTTTCAACATTACGACGAATACGAAAAAGCAAAAAAATGGATCAACCGCGCCGTCGGTAAAGATGTTACACTTGTACGCGGCGAATTGAATTTCATTAAAGCGGAAGACAGCAAAAAGAAATAAAATCAGTTAATCCGATAAAATCCTGCCTTCATCGGGCGGGATTTTTTTTGCCCGTTTGTAAGTCCCCGTTCGCATATTGCCGATCTCCTGTTCCGGTGCGCGGAGGCGGTACGCATATTGTTTATATCGTATGTAGCATCGATAGTGCGCCATCCGTATATTGTTAAATCCCCGGTACGACGATATACTTATGTAATGCGTGCATACATATTTCTTTTTTTATCGATATTGTTTATAAGCTGCACAAAAGCGAAAGTCGATCCTGCGCGACAGGAGACGAAAATGAGATCGACCAGCGAAGCGGAAACGACCGAAGAAATCCTACCGCTCCCCCGCTATAACAATACAAGCGTCGTATCATTCGAACGGCTCGATGCCGCCGACGGTGCCTTTCATACCGACGCTCACGCAGCGTATGTAAACGATGCACTTACGTTCGTGCCTTTTCCCGATCAGGGGATGAACTATGCTCGCACGGCTGTAGTCGGAAGCCGCGTATGCATGCTCTATCCCGAATCGGATTTCGATATCGATATATCGAACGGAGAAGCTTCGATCAAAAACGAAAACGATATGCACGGCACCCCTATTCCCTTTGCTTCTATCGTCAGGATATTCGGAGAAAAAATCATCAATGCCGATACGACGCTGCCGGATTACACGCACCGCACATTTCCGTTTCAAGACAATTACAATTGGTTTTATCCCGTCGAGTGGCAGGGTAAAACGGGCTATGTATTCGGTGCCGACCTCTTCGGTCTCGACGATCCGCCCGAAAAAAACAGGATTTCCGCAGAGCTTTATCGAACGCATTCCGACTACGATGCGTTTTATCCCGTCGCAGGCTACACGCCCCTCGGCGAGGATGTCGCAGCGGCGCTCGAAGCGAACAGAATCGCCTTTCAAAAAACGCCGCTTCGGAAATACTACCGGCCGGACGATATGATTTCGTTTTACCGCGAAATCGGCAGGCAGGATCCGTTTATCCCGTATTTTATATCGACGGATTTGATTGCGCATTCGCAGCATCTCATATTCGACAGAATGCTGCAATACACGGAAGAGTTCGCATTTATGCCGAAACTGCTGTCGTTGACGCAAAACTGTATCGCTGCTCTTCAAGCGAATGCGGACGCCGATGCCGAAACGAAAAACAAAGCGATCATGTATTTCCAAGTCGCCGAAGCGCTTCTCCGTACGGCACCCGAAAGAATCGAAAAAAACATACGCTACGAAAAAACCGTAACATACGAAGAGCGCGATGAAAATAAAATTCTTTCCGAGTACCCGAAAGAAGTCGTCGAAGATTACAAGCGCATAAAAAAAGCGGAAACGGAAGCGGGCTTCGGTTCGGCGCTGCCGCTTTCCGTATTTCCGAGCGTACGGGAAGACTTTTCGCAGTATAAAGCGCGCGGTCACTACACGAAAAACGGAGCGCTCGAAGCGTATTTTCGTGCGCAGATGTGGTACGGGCGCATTCACTTTTTGATCGCCCGTGAAAAGGTCGATTCAGGCGAAACGCTCGAAGCGGAAAAAGCCGCGCTTTTTATAATCGATACGGTGCGGAAAAATGCGGCGCTCTATGATCAATGGGCTTCGCTTTTCAATCCGATCACCGACCTCATCGGTCTTTCGGACGATTTGAGTTTTTACGACGTGCTTCCGCTGTGGAAAGAGGCGCGCACATCCGATTTCGCATCGTGGTCGTCCGACAGAAAAAATATTATTAATTTTATGAAGCTGTGCCGGGAAAAACTCCGTCCTCCTGCGATCGGTTCCGAAAGCGCGCTTTACGGCAGATCAAACGATGGGGCAGAGCCGCCTGCGGGCTGGAGACTTTTCGGTCAGCGCTTTACGCTCGACTCGGCAATTCATTACAGAGTTTCTTCTCCCCGTCTTCTAAAAATCGTCGGCGATACGATCTACGGCCGCACTATGGTAAGCGGTCTTGATATCATAAAAGCGTTCGGTTCCCGATCGGCGGATCTGCTTTTGGAAAATGAATATAAAGAGCATGAAGCGATCGGGTTCCGCGAAACGCTCGATGCGATCGAACGCGAAATCGATTCGTACGGCGATGACTATTGGAATAAAACCTATTATACGCAAGTGCTGCGTCAAATCAAAACGCTTGCACAATTTGAAAGCGGCGCCGGATTTTATTTTACCGAAACACCGCTGTGGAATTTAAAATCTCTTATAACGGCTCACAGCGCGTGGGCGGAACTTCGGCACGATACGATTTTATATACCAAACAGTGCTATGCGGAAAAAGGCGGCGGCGGCGATTTCGAACCGACGTTCAGGACCGAGCCGATCCCGCGCCCGACGCATTACATAGAACCGAATATCCCCTTTTGGATCGCATCGCTCAATTCGGTACAAAAGCTGCGCTCGGTGTACACGACTTACGATCTGCTCGACGCCGATGCGGAAATCGTGCTCAACGGTCTTTTGAAAATGTATCAAAAGATACTCGCGATATGCAGAAAAGAAGCGGCGGACAAGCTGATAAGCGATGAAGAAAATCGATGGATACCCGTAATCGCCGCCGAACTCGAAAAATACGTTTTGGTTCACAACGGTTTCGACGCTGCGTACACGAACGACGAAGACGCTTTTAAAATGGCATGCATTGCCGATGTATTTACGGATGCGGAGTCGGGAACGGTTCTCGAAACGGGCATCGCCTCTCCTTTGCGCATCTATGTCGCGCTCAACGACGGACAGGGCGGCAAGCGTATCGCAGTCGGCTATTGTTTCAGCTACGCGGAATTCGCCGTACCGATCAACAAACGTATGACCGATGAAGAGTGGAAAAAAATCGTATATCGAAAAGACGGAAATATCGAAGCGTATTATCCGTTTTGGGAAAGAGGATGGATCATACCCGACGACGGCGTTTTCTCATATTATTAAGCCCACTCTTTGCCGCCGCATTATTAACAATATGTATGTGCGCTTTCCGCCTGAAGAGGAAACAGGCGGATACGGTGTATTTCATACCGACGTGGGCGGCAGAGCAGGATAGCGAACCGTATTCGATCGAACTTCCCTTCGAAGCGCTTCCGCCCTCCGATTCGTTTCCGTGGGCGGCGACTGTAAGCCACCACTTGCTCGCGCACGGGCAAATCGACGCTCTCTTTCGCGAGATCGCCGCAAGACGGAAGGTGCGGACGTTTTTTATCGTAAGCCCCTCGCATTGGGATCTTTCGACAAAACCGTGGTCTCTTGCCGATGTCTCGTGGAATGCAGGAGGCGGACGCACGACAATGACCGAACGAAAGACGGAAGCCGACATCGCAAAGGTGCTCGGCGTTTCATACGATGCGCAAGTGTTTCCGCTCGAACACGGCATCACGACGCTCATCCCCTATATCGCGCGGTATTTTCCGAACGCCCGCGTCGCAGCCGTCGCCGTTGGCGGAGAACCGCCCGTAAACCAAAGCGATGCCGAAAAATTGACAAGTGCACTCGCGCCTTACTTTACACGCCGAAACAGAAAATACAATTTTTTATTGATCTCGACCGACTTTTCTCATTTAAGCGGTATAAAAGAGACCGCTCGCAAGGATGCATCTTCGCGCATCTTTTTCGATGCACCGTCGAAGAAGACGTGGATATACGCGGTGTGCGATAATCGACCCGGCATCTACGTGCTCACGCATCTCATCGACGAAGATACGAAATGCGCCCTTTTGTTTCACACGACATCGTACGAGCTTTCGGGAAAAGGGGAAGACGACATTACAAGTTATTATTTTTCGCTGTTTTATTAAAAGGGTAAATGGCGAGCTTGGAAAGTATCAGAGCGCACGGCAAGCCTCAGAAAGCCCGAAATCAAGCGCAGCGAAAATCACCCCTACTCCAGCGCGCGAAGGCGTTCGAGCAGCGTCGGGTGCGAATAGGTAAACGCGCTGTAGATTTTCGCCGTCCGTACTTCGCCGTTGTTTTCCCGATTCAATGCGATGAGTGCGGACGAAAGCGCTTTTCCGGAACCGCACAATTTCTTTGCGTATGCGTCGGCTTCGTATTCGTCTTTTCGCGAAAAGAAATTGGAAACAAGCCGAACAAAGATGCCGTAGCCGCCGAAAACTTCCGACAACAAAAAGAGCGCGATGAATTTCATGTACGGAAGCGCCGCATCATACGAAAAGCCGAATCCGCTGTAGAGCGCTTCGTATGACGTGAGGCGGGCGGCGGCAAAGAGGACGGCGTACACAAGCGGGATCGTCACGGCAAAACGCTTTACGATGTGATGTTTTTTGTAGTGTCCGAGTTCGTGCGCGAGGACGGCGCCGACTTCATCGACCGAAAGCTGTTCGACGAGCGTATCGTAAAGCACGACGCGCTTGGTTTTTCCGAAGCCCGTAAAATACGCGTTCGAGTGTTTGCTGCGTTTCGACGCATCCATGATAAAAACTCCGCTCGATTTGAATCCCGTACGCTCCATAAAATCGGAGATGCGCGACTTGAGCGCACCCTCTCCGAGCGGAGTAAATTTATTAAAAAGAGGAGCGATGAGGCGCGGATAGATAAACGACATGAGAAGCGAAAACGCGACGTAAACGCTTGCAAGCACGAAGGGCCATGCGCTCACGTGTTCGAAGATCGCCGTCATCGCCGAAAATAAAAGCACCGACACGACGAGGGCGACGGTAAAAGATTTGAGCTTATCCGCGATCCAAAGCCGCAGCATCATCGAAGAGAAACCGAAGCGCTTTTCGATGACGAACTCTTCATACCATTCGAACGGGAGCGATAAGACGGCGGACGGGATCGATACCGTAAACGCAAAGATGAGCGTCAGCGCATACGGATTATCGGATACGGACTTAAGCGCACGGAAAACGTGCGGATAAAAACCCGAAAGCAGCAAAACCGCGCCGAGCGTCGTCGATGCACCGTATTCGAAAACCCAAAGGCGATAGCGCGCATCTTTATACGCACACGTTTTTTCCGCATCATGCGATGTGATATACGGCGCGAGTTCCGGAGGTATGTCGCGTCCGTATTTTTTTCGAAACACGTATTGGGTTCGCTCAATAAAATTATTTAATAAAAACGAAAGAAAAGTTCCGACACAATAAAGTACGACAAAAAGGTTTGAAAATTGCATGGAACGAGTATAGCACGCAGCGTTTGCACGGAGCAAGCGCGTGAAATGAAGTCTGCGCTCGGCGTTTGCACAAGATGCGTCCCGTGCGCGGTATTCGCTCGGCGTTTGCACGGAGCAAGCGCGTGAGACAGCGCATAAGATGCATCGCGTACAGTGTTTGCGCGGCATTCGCTCGGCACGTACGACTTTTACGCAGCATTTGTGCGACACGATCGCGTTCACCCGACAGCGACGATGCGTGAGCATCCGTTACAGTACCCGCCTGCCTCCGACAAAGAGCTCTTTTACTTTGCCGACGAGTTCCCGTCCGTCGAACGGAGTCGCTTTCCCCTTACTGAAAAAAGCGCTCGTATCCACCGTCCACTTTTCTTCTGGATCGACGAACACGATGTCGGCATCGAAACCGGGAGCAAGCACGCCTTTATTGAGACCGAGAATGCGCGCGGGATTTGCCGACATGAGAGCCGACAATCGCTTCGCTCCGAGCTGACCGCCTGCAACGAGAACGGTATTGCACACCGCAAAGGCCGTTTCGAGTCCCGTAAAGCCGGGACTGCCCGCGGCTTTGTCTTCGAGCGTATGCGGCGCGTGATCGGTTGCGATGACATCGACCGTACCGTCGCGGAGTCCTTCAAGGAGTACGACGCGGTCGTCTTCGCTCCTGAGCGGCGGATTTACGAGCGCGCGTATAAAAGGTTCGTCGGTACCGCAGAGAGCCAAGTGATGCGGAGTTACTTCGCAGGTAACACGGAAACGTTTTTCTTCCCTCGCTTCGGGTACATAGCGCGTACCGTCGAGGACGGCTTCGTACGCGGCGTCCGCTTCATCGGCGAGGTAGTCCGCTTCATCGTCCGAAAGCGATTCTTTTGCGCTGCGCACCGCGTCGAGGGCGGCGGCCGTACTCACGTGCGCGATGTGCACGCGGCATCCCGCTTCGCGCGCGATCATGATATTGCGGATCGTCGCGCTGTTTTCCGCGAGCGCGAGCAGATCGTTCGCTTTTGTCAAAAGGCTCGCGATTTTGTCGAGTACTTCGTCGGGAACGTCATCGTCGTCGTCCGCTCCCCACGCGGCAAGGTGATAGGCTTCCATCAGTTTGAGCGCTTCACGGCGGTAAGTTTTTGCCGCGGCCGCAAGCGATGCGTCTTCGCTGTGACAGCTTACGATGATGCCGCGCCGGGCGGCTCTCGTCATAGCGTCGAGCATGACGGAAGCGGATGCGACATCGTTTCCGTCTTCGGTAATAAGCGGCACGCGAGATGCGTCGAGGTCTTCGATGTGTCGGGTATCCGAACCTCCGAAATCCTTCGTGATGCTCACCGACTGTATCACTCCGGCAAGTCCGAGAGAAGCGGCTTCCCGATCGATTTCGAGCGCGCTCATCTGCGACGAAACGACGGGAGTCGTATTCGGCATCGCGACGACGGTACCGAAGCCTCCGGCACAAGCTGCGCGCAATCCGCTTGTCAAATCTTCTTTTTGGGTCTGCCCGGGATAGCGCAAGTGCACATGCATATCGATAAAAGCGGGCATGAGCGTGAGCCCCTGCGCGTCGACATATTCGACGGAGGGATGCTCATAGCCGTCTTCTGCGAGCACGGAAAGAGCGAGAGCTTCCGTCGTTTTTTTATTCGTAAAATAGCCGGTATAGACCGCGCGGATTTTATCGTCCACGACAAGCAACGCACCGGGCGTGTCGATCGCTTCGTCAAGGAGGCGCGCATTGTAAAAAAGGAGAGCGCGAGTCACGACTTCGCCTCCACGGGATTTCCGCCTTCCCCTGCCGTATACAGCGCGTCGCAGAATTCGCAGCGGTACAATCTCTTCGTGCGGTCGACGAGCAGAAAGGTCGACGGAACGAAACTTTCGCTCACGGTGACGCAGCGCGGATTTTTACAGCGGAATACGTTTTGCACGCGCGGCGGCAGGGCCATATTGATTTTACGAACGACTTTTTCGTCTTTAATAATATTGACGCAGATATCGGGATCGATAAAACCGAGTACCGAAAAATCGATGTCGATGATATTGTCGATTTTGATCATATCTTTTTTGCCGCTCTTTTGCGACGGCACGTTCATGATGAGCGCCGACGTAAAAGAAGAAGCGTCGAGGCCGAGCCGGCGGAAAATACGCCAGCCCGTACCCGCTCTGATGTGATCTATTACCAAACCGTTTTTAATCGCCGTTACGTTCATCACCGCCTCCGCTTGTATCGGGAACCAAAAAAACTGCAATGTAAGGCCGCTTAAAAAACCGACCGAATTTTTAAAACCGCCCTACAAACAGCCCGTCAATTTTGCAATGAGCGCCATGCGCGCATACATGCCGTACTTCACCTGTCTGAAATACGCAGAGCGCGGATCGTCGTCGACTTCCGGCGCTATTTCGTTTACGCGCGGCAGCGGATGAAGCACGATCATATCCGGTCTCGCAAGCTTCATCTTCGCTTTATCGAGGATGTAGCTGTCCTTTAAGCGGATGTAATCCTGCTCGTTGAAAAAGCGTTCTTTTTGCACACGCGTCATATAGAGGATATCGATTTTATCGATGACGTCTTCGAGGCGGTTCGCGCTTTCGTATTCGGCGCCGGATGCATCGAGCACGCTTTCCCGAATGTATTCGGGGATCGCAAGTTCGCTCGGACTGATAAAGACGAATTTATTATTTTTATAGCGGCACATGGCCTGCACGAGACTGTGCACGGTGCGCCCGAATTTCAAATCCCCGCAAAAGCCTACGGTAAGATTTTCAAAACCGCCGCGAAGCTCTCGTATCGTCACCAAATCGGTGAGCGTTTGCGTCGGGTGGAAGTGGCCTCCGTCGCCCGCATTTATGATCGGACACGACGAAAAACGGGATGCGAGGAGCGCCGCACCTTCTTTCGGACTGCGCATCGCGATGACGTCGACATAAGATGAAACGACGCGGATCGTATCGGAAAGCGATTCTCCTTTTGCCGCGGAGCTTGACTGCGCATCCGAAAATCCCTCGACTGCGCCTCCGAGACGGAGCATCGCCGCTTCGAACGAAAGACGCGTGCGCGTGCTCGGTTCAAAAAAAAGCGCCGCAAGAATTTTCCCGCGGCACACATCTTGAAACGCTGCAGGATCGACGATCATCTGTTCGGAAAGAGAGCAGATTTCATCGATCTCTTCGACGGAAAGATCATCCGGCTCTATAAGGTGGCGTCCTTCCAACATACGAACCTCCCGCAGCTTAGGCGCCGCCCCGACTCTTGCGCTCGGCACAAAAGACGGAGCGGTATTATTAATTAATAATTTTTATCGGCATCAAGCGCCGTTCAATCGATCGTATCCATACGCGCGACATCCTTATCGTAATCGACGCCCGCGATATCGAACCCGTTTGCAGCGAGAAAGTCGTGCTTGTAGCCTTCGAGGTCGCAGAGCTCGCGGATATTTTCCTGCGTCACCGACTTCATGCTTTCGAGACATTTTTCCTGCACGTCGTCCGCAAGTTCGAGATCGTCGATTCTGATGCGGTGCTCGCTGTCGGTCGGAACCGTACCGTCGGCCGTATAGAGTCGTTCGGTAAAGAGACGCTCCATCTGTTCGATGCATCCTTCGTGTGTTCCCTTTTCTTTCATCACTTTAAATAAAATCGACAGGTACAGCGATATGATCGGGATGACCGCGCTCGAACGCGTGACGAGTCCCTTGTTGACGGAAATGTACGCGCCTCCTCCGACCGACGATTTCAACTCTTTATCCAAGTCGAGCGCCGCTTTTTCCAAATCGAGCTTTGCAGTGCCGATCGTGCCGTCGCGGTAAATCGCATGGCTGAGTTCGGGTCCGATATACGAATACGCGATCGTACGGCAGCCTTGCGCAAGGACTCCCGCATCGGACAGCTGTTTGATCCAGCGCCTCCAGTCGTCTCCGCCCATCACTTTGATCGTACTTGCGATTTCTTCTTCCGTCGCCGGCTCCGCGCTCGACTCTTTGAGCGTTTCGGTCATAATGTCGATACACTTTCCGCTGTAGGGTTTTCCGCGCGGCTTGATCACCGATTTGTAAAGCACTTTCGTATCGGGGTCGGTGCGCACGGGACTTGCAAGACTGTAAATTATCAAATCGAATTTGGCTCCGAGTTTTTTCACTTCGTCGATGACGCGCGCTCTCGTTTCGTCGGCAAAGGCGTCTGCATTCAGCGTGACGGATGCAAGTCCTTCTTTTTTCGCCGCGCGATCGAAAGCCGCATTGTTGTACCAGCCGGGTGTGCCGCCCTTCGTTTCGGTTCCCGCTTTTTCGAACGAAACGCCGATCGTGTCGGCTCCGTATTCGAATGCGGCCACGATGCGGCTTGCAAGTCCGTATCCCGTCGAACAGCCGAGAACGAGCACGGTTTTCGGCCCCGCCCCGCCTTCTTTTGCACCCTTGATGCCGCGCTTTTCTTTTTGCGTCTTGATATACGCGATTTCGTTTTCCGTTTCTTTTGCACAGCCTACAGGATGCGCGTTGATACAGATGCTGCTTCGAACCATCGGTTTAATAATCATAACTACCTCTCATAAAAACTTTTGCAGGAAGCTAGAGCCTCCGGCTCGTTCTGCAAAGAACTGATTCTACGTGTCCGCTTTCGCGGACTTCGAATCAACTTCCGCCTCTCTTTATTCGTACCGCTTAACGATGACGCACCCGTTATGTCCGCCGAAACCGAGCGATACGCTCGCCGCCGCGTCGATGCGCATTTTTCTGCCTTTGTTCGGAACGTAATCCAAATCGCAGCCGTGCTCGACATCGGGTTCGTCAAGGTTCATCGTCGGAGGTGCAAAACCGTCTCCGATCGCTTTGACGCAAAAGAGCGCTTCGATAACGCCCGCAGCTCCGATCATGTGTCCGGTCATACTCTTCGTCGAAGATACCGCCAATGTATACGCGTGATCGCCGAAAGCGCGCTTTATCATTTTCGTTTCCGTTTCGTCGTTCGCCTGGGTCGACGTACCGTGCGCGTTGTAATACTGAACCGAAGAAGGCTGCATACCCGCGTCGGCAAAAGCGCGTTCGATACAAAGCGCTCCCCCCGAACCGTCGGGAGAAGGTGCGGTTATGTGATAAGCGTCGCTCGACGACCCGTAACCTGCGATTTCCGCATAGATGCGCGCGCCGCGCTTTTTCGCGTGTTCGAGTTCTTCGAGCACGAGGGCGGCGCTTCCTTCGGCCATGACAAAGCCGTCTCTTGCTTTATCGAAGGGGCGGCTCGCTTTTTCCGGACAATCGTTGAACGAAGACGCGAGTGCTTGCAGCACTTGAAAGCAGCCGATGCTGAATCCCGTGATGCACGCTTCCGTGCCGCTTCCGATGCATACGTCCACTCTGCCGCTTCGAATCAAATCGGACGCGAGGCCGATCGCATCGGTTCCGGAAGCGCATGCGGTCGAAATCGTCCATACAGGGCCGTGTACGCCGAGAAGCATGCTGACGTTCGCGGCAGCTTCGTTTTGCAGCATCATCGGAGCGGTGAGCGGCGGCAGCCGGCTCACGCCGAAGCGGGGATCGCAGTATTTTTTAAAACCGTCTTCGATCGCGTCGTAGCCGCCGATGCCGACGCCGTTTACAATGCCCGACGCGTCCTGCCCGAAAGACGATCCGTCGTAGCCCGCATCGCGAACGGCCTGCAGAGAAGCGGCTGTAAGAAAGCGCGTAAAGCGCGCCATTTTTCGCACGACTTTGTGATCCGAACCGTACGCGTCGAGTGAAAAATCTTTTACTTCGGCCGCGATCCTTACGGGATAATCGGAAGCATCGAAAAGAGTAATTTTTCCGATGCCGCTTTTGCCGGCTTTAATACCCGCCCATGTCGATGCGACATCGTTTCCGAGCGGAGTGACGGCACCCAAACCCGTAATGACGACACGCCGCCGTGATTGAATATCCATTGATTCAGTGTACAAGGTATGACGTTTTTATTCAATAAGGCCAAATGTCGCGTTTAATACTCTTTGTTGTGACGCGGTATGTGAGACAAGATCCCGCACGAAAAAACTCGAATTTTCCGATCATCTGCGTTATTCGCTCGATGCGATTCGAAAGCCCATGTAAGTATACGCTTCGTTCGGATCGAATGCGTAGCGGTCGCCCGCGTTGATAAAGGGTGTGTATTCCGAAACGCTTCCGCCGCGGCTTACGCGCTTTGAACCGTATGCGGGGCCTGTATACCGCACTTCCTTTTTTTGCTCCGTGTAATCGGCAAACCAATCCCAGCAGAATTCGAGTACGTTGCCGCTCATATCGTATATGCCGCTTCCGTTTGCATTGCCCGATCCGGGAGCAGGCGGCGCTTCCGGCGTAAATACCGTGCCTGCCGTTCCGACGATCCGAGGGGCATCCGCATTGCTGCAGTCCCATGCGACAAGCGACGCGTCATCTCTTCCTTCACCCCCCGTTTCGCCGCTTGCCTTATCGCCTCGCTGCATGCCGCTTTTCGTTATACGGGCGGCGTACTCCCATTCGGCTTCCGTCGGCAGCCTATAGCCGTCGGCGTTCCAGTCGCATACGGACAGGTCGCACGAAGCGGTATCGGTCGAATCGCGCAGCACTTTTCCTTTATACGAATAGCACGGCGTTTTATTTTCGATTTCGCTGAGCGCATTGCACCACACGATCGCATCGTACCAATTTATCGCCGTAACCGGTAAATATTTATCCGCGTCCGTCGGCTCTCCGCCGCGTCTGCCTTCCGAGCCGCCCTGTCCGGGGTTTGCAAAAACATAGCCGCGCCCTTCCGCGTCTATACGCACGGCGTACCAAAGCGCGTATGTCGTTTCGAATTTATTGATTTTAAACGGCAAAACGGTACGTTCGGCCGTATAGGTTTGACTGTTTTCGCCGATGATGAAAGTACGGGCGGCGTTTCCGTCGGTCGGCCGCGTCATATCGAGGCCGCCGAATGTATCGCTTCCGCCCTTCGCGCAGAGCGGAAATGCCGTACAAAAAATTACTGAAATCAGTACGATAGCATATTTTTTCATAAGTTCTCCAAAAGAAAACGCTCAAGCAATTTTTGCATCCGACCTCAGCGACGACGATATTTCGGACGGCGTTTTTTTATCATATCTTCTCGTTAGTAAAATATAAAAAATTACGAAAGGTTTCAACGTAATTCGATTCGCCGAATGAACCTGCAGGCCGAGCGCAGATGCGGTGCCGATTATTTTTTTATCGACGTACGGTCGCGGAGCATGAGTGCGGTGATGATCGTCGTGAGGATGCAGCCGCCTGAAATGACGAACATACCGACCCACCCGTTGCTTGAAAACGGCAGCGGTACGTTCATACCGAAAAAGCTCGTGATAAACGTCGGCACCATGAGTACGAGATTGATGACGGTGAGGCGTTTCATGCTGACGTTCAAATTGTTCGAAATGACCGACGTAAAAGTGTCCATGAGTCCCGCGAGGATATTGTTGTAGGTTTCCGCCATACCGATCGCCTGCTTGTTGTCGATGTCTACATCGTCGAGCCAATCGTAATCGTCTTCGTCGAGATTTAATAATTTCGTTCTGCGAAGTTTTTGCAGCAAAAGCTGGTTGCTTGTAAGAGACGTCGTAAAATATTCGAGAGACTTTTGCAAATTGAGAAGCTTTACGATTTCTTTGTTTTCGATCGGTCCCTGCAGTTCGCGCTGCATGGCGGTCGTCTGACGGTTTATCTCTTTGAGATAACGCAAAAACGTCGTGTCGGCGCGGCTCATCAGTTTGATGATAAAATCCGGAAAATCGTCGAGCGTGATCCCCTTTACTTGTCCCGACGCGATACCGCCGAGTATGTCGCAGCTTGAAGAGCATATCGTGATGATCGTATTTCCTTCGATCACGATGCCGAGGGGGATCGTATAAAACGATACTTCCGCAGCCGCATCGTACACCGGCATCCGTATGATGACGAGCACGTACGAGTCTCCGTCTTCGATGCGCGAAAGCTCGTCGGGGTCGAGGATATCGACGATGTGGTCGTAATCTATGCCGCAACTTGTTTCGAGAAGCGAAGCGTCAATGCTCGAAACGTTGCGGGCGTCGACCCACGTGCGGTTTTCTTCGTCCAATCGTTTTCCGGAAACGCGGACGAATTGTCCGTTTTTTTGCTGCCAATAAGAAATCATCGCGGATGAAATCTTAGCAGAAAAAAGCGCAAAGCGCAATCAACGAAAATGGAACAATATAAAATGTTGTCTTTTCGGGTGATGCTGTGGTTATAATAAAAAATAACGGTGTTGTTGTATGATTTTTATACGACGATTTTGCCTAATAAGCGGATTGTGACGGATATGGGGAAGAGTCGTTATGTAAACGACTTACTGAACCTCTTGGAAGCGGAAAAATGTTTAAAAGAAAATTGAAGATACTGTTTTAAAAGAATACAGAGATAATCTGAAAGTTGAAGTACGATGCGTTGCGTGCGATCGGCGAGCTGTTTAGATTTATGCGAATAAGGCGAAATGCCATATGCCTGCCGTTTTTCTTTTATTTTATTGCTACAATCGATTTTTTTTGGTAAAATCGCCGTCATAGCGAATGAACGTTTTGAACGGAACGCTTAATAATTTTTTGTGACGGGAGCTTCTAAAGACTGCGGTTTTCGGAAGCAGCCCGGTACGTACGGGAGACGGCTATGGCGGAAACGAATCACGAATGCACGCTTGATAAAATCATCAGTTTGTGCAAGCGGCGCGGCTTTGTATATCAATCGAGTGAAATTTACGGCGGACAGGCGGGCGCGTGGGATTACGGTCCGCTCGGTATCGAACTCAAACGCAATATCCAAAACGCGTGGTGGAAAGAGATGACGCAGCTCCACGACGATGTCGTCGGCCTCGACTCTTCGATCTTTATGCATCATACGACGTGGGAAGCGAGCGGACACGTTGCGCATTTTTCCGATCCGATGATCGACTGCACCGAATGCAAAGCGCGTTTTCGCGCGGATCAGCTCATCGAAGATTTTTGCGCTTCTCACGACGTAAAGCCCGAAAAAGCGGTAGACGCGATGTCGCACGAAGAGATGAAAGCGTTTATCGACGAACACGGAGTGAATTGCCCCGTATGCGGCAAGCACAGCTATACCGCCGTGCGCGAATTCAATTTGATGTTTAAAACGCATCTCGGCCCCGTCGAAAGCGACACGTCCGTCGTATACCTGCGTCCGGAAACCTGTCAGGGCATATTCGTCGATTTTAAAAATATCGTTCAATCGAACCGGATGAAGATCCCGTTCGGCGTCGCGCAGGTCGGAAAATCGTTCCGCAACGAAATCATCTTTAAGAATTTTATCTTCCGCACCTGCGAATTCGAACAGATGGAAATGGAATACTTTTGCAAACCCGGTGCCGACGACGATGCGTTCGCGTATTGGCGGGAACAACGCTGGAACTTTTACAAGCGGTACGGCATCTCGGAAAAAAATCTTCACTGGAAGCACCACGATAAACTTGCACACTATGCAAAGGATGCATACGATATCCAATACCGCTTTCCGATCGGCTTCGAAGAGATCGAAGGCATCCACAACCGCACGGATTTCGACCTGTCGCAGCACACGAAGTACAGCGGCAAAGATATGAGCTATATCGATCAGGACGACGGCAACAAACGTTACACTCCGTACGTCATCGAAACGTCCGCAGGATTGAACCGCAACTTTCTCATGTTTTTGTGCGAAGCGTACGAAGAGCAAAACGTCGCATCCGACGGCGGAGAAGATTACCGTACGGTGCTGCATCTCCATCCGCGTCTCGCGCCAGTCACGGTCGCCGTACTCCCGATGATGAAAAAAGACGGGCTCGTGGAGATAGCGGCGGACATCCGCAAAGCGCTCAAAGAAGATTTCGTCACCGATTACGATACGAGCGGTACGATCGGCAAACGCTACCGCCGGCAGGATGAAATCGGCACGCCGTTTTGCGTTACGGTCGATTATCAAACAAAAGACGACGACACCGTGACGATCCGCTTTCGCGATTCGATGGAACAAACGCGCGTCAAGCGAAGCGATTTGGTTTCCGAAATTCACAAAGCGATCGCCTCGTATACGCCCGTCATTAGAAATTAATAATCATGTATCGTATCTGCGCGGGCATTTTGCCGGTGCGTTTACGGTGCCTCCGTCCCACGGATAAAGTATGGAATACGTTCGGCTCGGCAAAACGAATCTCCTCGCAAGCAGAACGGCGTTCGGCGCCATGTCGCTGAAGCATACGGGAGATGTCGAAACGGCTTCGACGCTCATTCGAAAAGCATACGAAGCGGGAATCAATTTTTTCGATACGTCGCGCAGCGACGGTGCAAGCGAAAAGCTGCTCGGAGATGCGCTGTACGAAGTGCGGGAAAACGTCATCATCGCGACGAAATCGAAAGCCGCTTCGGGACAGGAACTCCTTCGCGACTTGGACGAAAGCCTGGGCGCGCTGCACTGCGATGCGATCGATCTGTATCAATACGAAACCGAAAATTTTGTCCCGACGGCAGACGGTAAAGACGGCATCTATCAAACGCTCCTTACGATGAAAGCCTCCGGTAAAATCAAACACATAGGAGCCGTAACCGAAGATTTCGATACCGCTTCGAAAATTATTAAAACGGAACTTTACGAAACGATTCAATTTCCGTTCAGCATGATAAGTCCCCTCGTCACGTCGTCACTCGTCGGTCTGTGTGCGGAACGCGATATGGGCTTCATCGCGATGCAGCCCTTGTGCGGGGGCGTGCTTTCGAATATCCCGCTTGCGTTCGGTTTCCTTCATCAATACGAAAACGTTTTTCCGCTGTGGGGTGCTGAAACGTCCGAAGAGCTTTCGCAGATTTTGTATTTCAACGATCGACCTCCGGTCATCGATGAAGCGTTTCAAAGAGATGTCGAAAAGCTGCGCACGTTTTTTAATTAGCGGGAAAGGCGGTTTGCGGGGCGGTTTTCTTTTTTGGCAATTTTTTTGCGTCTCGATAGGTACGGTTTTATCATCGCATTGATTTCCGTGGTATAGAAAATCGTTAACAGAAAATCGTCATGTTGACTAAAAATCCGCTTTTCTGATACAATGCATTCCGCTCGGGCCATTAGCTCAGTCGGTTAGAGCAGAGGACTCATAATCCTTTGGTCGTTTGTTCAAGTCAAACATGGCCCACCTCAAGGATTTGCGATTCGTTTCGGATTGTAAATCCTTTTTTTTATTCGTGCGGAGGGTTTAATACCCCGACGCTCGCCTCGGGGTGTTGATTAATTTCGGGAAAGCAAACGTTCATTGAAATTCAACAGTCGAACAAAATATCAATTTTGGAGAATGTTGAATTAGTGCGCACCTTGCGGACGTTCCTATATCTTAAACTTCCCGACTTCACGCGCCAAATTGTCGATACTCTGTTTGTTCTTTTGTGTGAGCGTACTTACTTCCTGTACGGCTTTATTGATTTCCACGGCGCCCGTAGCCATCTCGTTCATGCTGTCGGTAATGATGCGCGTCAAATCGTCGAGCTTGTGTATTTCCCGTGCGACGCCTTCACCGCCTTTGAGCATCTCTTCGGAACCCGTCTGAACTTCCATTGTGACCGCGGTGATTTTTTTAATTGCGCCGAGCACTTCTTTGCTGCCGTTTTCCTGTTCTTTCATCGCTTCGGTGAGGCGGGTACTCATGTCTTTAACCTGTTCGGCTAAGTTGAAAATCGCATTGAATTTTTCTTCGACGGTTTTGGAAGACGTCGAAAGCGTTTCGATCTCTCCGGAGAGCGTTTTCAGCGTCGACGTTATCGCTTTTCCCTGAGTCGCCGAATCTTCGGCAAGTTTGCGGATTTCATCGGCGACGACGGCAAAGCCCCTTCCCGCTTCGCCCGCATGGGCCGCTTCGATGGCGGCATTCATGGCGAGCAGGTTCGTTTGACTTGCAATATGCTGAATGACGCTCGACGCTTCCATGAGAGAACCGGATTCTTCGGTGATTTTTTGCGCTATGTCGTTCGATGTTACAAGCGTACCTTTGCCCTCGCCGGTGGCGGCTGCGAGATTTTTTATGGCTTCATCGGTTCTGTCGAGCGTTTGTCCGATCGTAGCGATGTTCGCAACCATCTCTTCCACCGATGCGGAAGACTGAGTAACGCTCGCCGCCTGTGCTTCGATGCTGCTGTTCAGCTGTCTTATCGTCCGGATGATCTCTTCGATCGTTGCCGCCGTTTCGGTAACGCTTGCGCTTTGCGTCAGCGTCTGTTGTTTTACGCCGTCGATATTCGCGCTGATTTCGTGAACGGCGCTCGCGGTCTCGGTCATGTTCGATGCGAGGTCGTTTCCGATATCGGTCATCGTATCGCTGTTCGTATCGACGGTACGTATGGACGAGCCGATCTTTTCGATCGTTTCGTTAAAGTATTTGCATACGTCCGTCACTTCGTCGTTGCCGCTGATCGGCAAGCGCACGGTCAAATCTCCTTCACCCTGTGCGATATCTTTCAAAGCGTTTGCCGCGAGCCGAACGGGTTTGACCATTTGCGTAGCGATAAAATAAATAATACCGAATACCGTAATTAAAATGAGTATGCCGATGATAAGCATCCAACGGCTCAATGCATTCACTTCTCCCATAAATTCTTCATGCGGAGCGTTGATAACGACCGTCCAGTCCGCCGTATGCATCTTTGCGGCTGCCGCGACTTTTGAAACGCCTTCGTATGTATACGAACCTATGACAGGTTCCGCCGAAGCTATGGCTTTGGATTCAAATGTTCCGATGGAAACCAGTGAGGGATCGGTTTTTGCCTCTTCGGAAGCGTTGGACATTTGCGTTACAAGTTCGGCATCCTGGTCGGCGATGGATGTTCCCGTCGGACCGATAATATAGCAGTTTCCCGTTTGTCCGATGACGATATCTTTGATATTATCCCGCAGTTGGAGACCGGAAATGTCGGCGGACAAAACGCCGCAGATGTTTTCGCCTTCATCGTAGATCGGAACGGCGACCGTAATGACGAGCGTATGATTTGCCCGTTCGATATACGGTTCGGAAATAAAATCTTTTCCCGAAAGCGCGTTTTGAAACCAGATTCTGTCGGCAACTTGGACGGTACCGCCGTCATAATAAAACGTTCCCCGCGGATCGCTTATATCGAGTTCGACGATGGAAGCGTTTTGCGCCGCTTCTTTTTTTAACAATGCGACTCGTTCCGCGTATGAATAGGAAGAATCGTACAGTGCGGGTATGCGCGCTATGCCTTCGAGAAATTGGAAGAGAGCATTTATTCTGCCGTCGACGATTTCAGTCGTGTCGATAGCCTTGTCGGTGAGATGCGCTTCTACTTTTTCGATGACCGCTTTACGCGCGGTATGAATCGCAAGAACGCTTTCGATCAATATGGCTAGGGCGATCAGACCGCCGAAAACAATAATTAATTTTTTACGGATCGAAAACAGCTTTTTCCCGGTTGCATCGTTTATCCCAGTCTTAATGGGCGCGGCATTCTTTTCCATAATTCGGCGAGGCTCCTTTTTTCGTATATCTGTCGGAATGATCTTTCACTCTGTTTGTTCAGTATATGTATTTTAGCGAATTACGTCCACTTGCGCAAACGTATCCGTTTTCAAGCGTGACGGGCACGGCTGTTCCGTACGATCGCCGTTTCAGTCTGCAATCTTCGTTCCGATAAAGCTTTTGCCGTCGAGGATATTTTTTATATTTTCGATGTTTTTTCCGGATGCGCAAATCACCGTCAAAGAAAGAGAAGCGGCTTTTTTGCTTGCGATCGGATCGAAAGGCACGTTCTTCCCCGGCGTCCACGTATCGCCGACGATTTTTCGGAAGTCTTTCCATGAGATCGTATCGATGGGCTTTGCATCCGGATTGGTGCGAGGATCGTCGGTGTACACTTTTTCGATATTCGAAAGATTGACGACCGTGTCCGCGCCGAATTTTTCGGCGAGCAGTACGGCATCATTATCCGTCGAAAAGCCCGGCTTCCATCCCGACGCGACGAGAATTTTTCCGGTGAACGATATATCCGCTGTCGGATCGGAGACGACATCGTCGAGGCACAGCTCGCCGCAGCAGGCTTTTAAAAGCTCGGCATTGAGCTTAGTCGCCATGATACCGATCCGGTCGGCCGCATCGTCCTGCATTTTTCCGACCGATTTTTCGAGCACGTCTCTGTAGGCGCTTTGATAGATGCGGGCGGGCGCGCCGCCTCCCGAAACGAATATGAGGCGTCGTCCCTGCTCTTTACCGAGCCACGCGCGCGCCATTGCGATAAAGCTGTTCAGGAATTCGACATCAGGTTTATCCGGGGCGATGATCGATCCGCCGACGGAGAGGATTTTCGTTATCATAGCGCCATTATAAAACCAATCGATTGCAAATGCAAGGTGTCGGGTGTAAACCCATCCTTTTCGAAAACCGCACGCTTTACGAAATCGAACTGCTATCGACTCAGCGATTCGAGCGGAATGAGAGCCGGAGACGTCGTCGGATTTTCGAGTGCGAGGTATTGTTCGAGGAGCGCCTTTTGCTGTGCGCTCAAACGCGAGGGCACCTGCACGACGATTTTAACGTAGAGGTCTCCGCGGCGGGACGTGCCCGTGTACGGTACGCCTTCGCCCTTGATACGTAAGAGTTTGCCGTTCGACGTTCCAGCAGGCACTTTGACGCTCACGCGCTTGTCGTCGAGGAGCGGTATCGTTATCTCGGCACCGAGGGATGCCTGTGCCATCGTGATCGGGACGGCGCAGTAGAGATCCTGCCCCGAACGCTCGAAAAAGCGGTCTTCGGCGACGTGGATGACGACGATCAAGTCCCCCGCCGGGCCGCCGTTTTGTCCCGCATCTCCCTGATGGGGGATGTCGATACGCTTGCCGTTGTCGACGCCTGCGGGGATCGTCAGCGTCATCATTTTATTTTTTTCCTGCACGCCCGACCCGTGACATACGGAACACGGCTTGTCGATGATCGTTCCCGTTCCGCGGCACGTCGGGCAGGTTTGCTGCATTGCAAAAAATCCCGAACTTCGCCTGATCTGACCCGTTCCCTGACACGAGGGACAAGTTTTGCGGCTTGAGCCGGCAGCGCCGCCCGTGCCGTGACAGGTCTCGCAGACTTCATTATGCGTAAAGCGGATTTCGGCTTTCGTACCGAATACCGCAGCTTTAAATGATATTTCCAAATCGTAGCGGAGCGTCGCGCCCTGAGCATGCCCGTCGGAAGTTCTGTGCGAAGATGAGAATCCGCCGCCGAAGATGTTTTCGAATATGTCGCCGAAGCCGCCGCCCATGCCGCCGAAAAGATCGCTGAAATCGTGAAACGCGTGAGAATATTGCGCCCCGCCGGATGCCGCGCCGTCGACGCCTGCAAAACCGTATTGATCGTAAAGGGGACGCTTTTTGTCGTCGGAAAGCACTTCGTAGGCTTCCGTCGCTTCTTTGAATTTTTCTTCGGCCGCTTTATCGCCCGGGTTTCTGTCGGGATGATATTTTATCGCAAGTTTACGGTACGCCTTTTTAATTTCGTCGAGCGAAGCGCTTTTTTCGACTCCGAGCACTTCGTAATAATCACGTTTTTCCGCCATATCTTCTGCCAAAAATCAATATTGGGCAAAACCGTCTCTGAAAACTGCAATTTTCAGAGATGCCCTATTAAAAAAAACTATAGCATAAAAAACACCTCCGACGCAATCGTACGGAGGTGTTTTCACGCCTTACGGGAGCCGCCGGATACAACGCCTGCGGCACTCATATCCGTTGCAACATACCGGACTTCGCAAAATCGCCGAAGCTCGATATGTGTTTTATTTGTCGTCGTGCACTTCGTATTCGGCGTCGTCGGCTTTGCCTTTATCGAAACCGCCGGACTGCGAGGCGCCCTGATCGTGGCCTGCACCGCCGCTTTGGGCTTGGCCTCCCGCGCCCTGCTGCTGTGCGGCTTGTTGTTTGTACACTTCTTCGGCGATCTTGTAGGACGCCTGCTTGAGCGCTTCCGTTTTCGACTTGATCTCTTCGACGTTGTCGCCTTCGAGCGCTTTTTTCAGCGCCGCAACGGCATCGTCGATCGCCTGCTTGTCCGCAGCGTTTACTTTGTCGCCCAAATCTTTCAGCGTCTTTTCCGTCGCGTAGATAAGGCTGTCCGCATCGTTTCGCGCATCGACGCTTTCGCGTTTGGCTTTATCGGCGGCGGCGTTCGCTTCCGCATCTTTTACCATGCGGTTGATCTCTTCTTCGCTCAAGCCGCTCGATGAAGTGATCTGGATGTGCTGCTCTTTACCCGTGCCCAAATCCTTTGCGCTGACGTGGACGATACCGTTCGCATCGATGTCGAAAGTAACTTCGATCTGCGGTACTCCGCGAGGAGCGGCAGGGATGCCGACGAGGTCGAAATTGCCGAGCGTGCGGTTTTGCGCCGCCATCTCGCGTTCGCCCTGCAGTACGTGAATCGATACCGCCGTCTGTCCGTCGGCCGCCGTCGAAAAGATTTGGCTCTTTTTCGTCGGGATCGTCGTATTGCGCGGGATGAGCTTCGTAAAGACGCCGCCCATCGTTTCAATGCCGAGCGAAAGAGGCGTTACATCGAGGAGGAGCACGTCCTTTACGTCTCCGCCCAAAACGCCGCCCTGGATCGCCGCCCCTACCGCGACCGCTTCATCGGGGTTTACCGAGCGGTTGCCTTCTTTTCCGAAAATCGCTTTGACGACTTCCTGCACTTTCGGCATACGGCTCGAACCGCCGACGAGCAACACTTCATCGATTTTATCCGGCGTAATGCCCGCATCGCTCATCGCTTTTTTGCACGGCTCTTTCGTCGCGTCGAGCAAGTCCGCCGTCATCGCTTCAAACTGCGCCCGCGTCAGCGTTTTTTGCAAATGCTTCGGACCGGACGCATCTGCGGTGATAAAGGGCAGATTGATGTCCGCCGTCGTCTGCGACGAAAGCTGGATCTTTGCGTTTTCCGCAGCTTCGCGCAAGCGCTGCATCGCCATAGCGTCGTTCGACAGATCGATGCCGCCGGTATCTTTTTTAAACTCGTCTACGAGCCAGTTGATGACTCGCCTGTCCCAGTCGTCGCCGCCGAGCTGCGTATTGCCGTTCGTCGATTTGACTTCGAAGACGCCGTTGCCGAGTTCGAGGATGGAAATATCGAAAGTACCGCCGCCCAAATCGTAGACGGCGATCGTCTTTTCTTTGCTCGAATCTTTATTGAAACCGAAGGCGAGAGAAGCTGCAGTCGGTTCGTTGATGATCCGCTTGACGTCAAGACCTGCGATTTTGCCGGCATCCTTTGTCGCCTGGCGCTGCGCGTCGTTGAAATACGCGGGCACCGTGATGACCGCTTCCGTCACCGGCTGACCGAGGTAATCCTCCGCCGTCTTTTTCATCTTTTGCAAAATGAAAGCGCTGATCTCCTGCGGGCTGTACTGCTTTTTTTCGCCGTTCTGTTCGATTTCGACTCTTACGTCTTCACCGTGGTCGATGACTTTATACGGCAGCTTCGTCGCTTCTCCCTTCAATTCGGAAAAGCGGTGCCCGATGAGGCGCTTGATGGAATACACCGTATTTTTCGGGTTCGTCACCATTTGGTTTTTTGCCGGAAGCCCGACGATGCGGTCGCCCTTCGACGTAAAGCCGACGATGGACGGAGTGGTTCTGCCGCCCTCCGAATTCTGAATGACGACCGGTTCGCCGTTTTCCATAACGGCGACGCATGAATTCGTTGTTCCTAAATCAATACCGATAATTTTTCCCATTTCAATATCTCCTCAATTATTTCGAATCGGATTTCTGTCCGGCTTTTTCGTCCGATTGAACCGAACCGTCGGGCATTGTCACCATAACTTTTGCGTGTCTGATAATCCTGTCTTTTAACTTATATCCCTTTAAATATACTTCTTTTAAAACCGGTTCGGCAACAGCACCCTGTACGCTTCCGATCGCTTCGTGTTCGTCGGGATCGAAGACATCGCCGGGTGTCCCGTAGCTCGACAGATTGTATTTGTCTTCGAGCATTTTGACGAGCGACGCGTTTATCATCTTTACGCCGTCGGCGATCGATTTGACGTCTTTCGCGTTCGCCGCCGCGTCTGTCGCACGGTCGAAATTGTCGAGGCTTTCGAGCAGATCGTGCAAAAGATTTTCGTTTGCGTAGTCGAATACGTCCTGCTTTTCTTTCAGCATACGCTTGCGATAATTGTCGAAATCGGCCGCACGGCGCAACACTTGATCTTTCAAATCGGCGTTTTCTTTTTTGAGCGTTTCGATTTGCGTTTTAAGTTTGGAAACCGCATCCCCGCAGGATCCTTCCGACGAGGATTTTTTGTCCGATTTTTTCGCCGCTGTTTCGGCTGCGCAGGCGTCCGCCTTTTCAGACGGTTTACAGTCTGCGCTGTTTTTTCCGCCGCTTTTCTGCGTTGCACCGTCGTGCGCTTTGTCTTTCGGCGGCGTTCCGGCGTGTGCCTTACCGTTCAGAGACGCTTCGTTTTCCGTTTTTTCTTTTTCCGATTCACCCATGTACTGTCACCTGTAAAAATATCTGAAGAATACAAAACAGACCGAAAAGTCCGGCTTTCATAATGTATTCTTTATACTATAAAAATACTAACGGAGCGGAGCAAGCGTCAAGAAATTTATATACAGGGGGAGGGCGTTTCGACGGGATGCCGAAAAACCGAGTGACTTTTGAAACGGCTCCGGCAGCAATCCGTGTTGCGCGGCACAGCGTAGGGGTGTTAAATCCTTCGCACGAATAAATTTTTTTCTTGCGTTTTGAAAATATCGTGATATAATCAAAGTATTGATCGGAACCGAAAGGATATTCAATCATCGATATGTCGTCAATTCGGTTTTTCTTATGATGGAGGATTTTATGAAAAAGTTGGCAGGGGTACTCGTATTGTTTGCGCTGGTCTTCGTCGGATGTAAAAAAGCCGATAAAAAGGCAGCTGCAAGCGACGTAACCGGTAAAGTCGTTATCTATACGTCGATGTACGAAGACGTTATAGATGCGGTCAGCCAAAAGCTCAAAGCGCAATTTCCGCACCTCGAAGTGGAATTCTTTTACGGCGGTACCGGAAAGATCCAAGCCAAAATCGCTGCGGAAAAAGACAGCGGCAAACTCGGCTGCGATATGATGATGGTCGCCGAACCCGCTTATTCGCTCGAATTAAAAGAAAACGGTATGCTGCACAATTATATGTCGCCGGAAGCGAGCGCACTTTCGTTCGAATACGATAAAGAGGGCGCATGGTATCCGGTACGCATCTGTACGATGGTTCTCGCCTACAATCCCGAAAAATATTCTACAAGCGACATTCCGACGACGCTCAAAGATTTCGCGCTCGATCCGCGCCTTACCGGCTACAGTTCCATGTCGAACCCGCTCACGTCGGGCACGGCTATGGCTTCGATCGTCGGTCTCCTCGACGCATACGGCGAAGATTATTTTGTCGGCCTCGGAAAACAGCGCGTCGCCATCGAATCCGGCTCCGTCGCGCTCACCAAGCTCGAAACCGGTGAATGCAAAGAGATCATGATACTCGAAGAATCCGTATTGAAAAAACGGCAGGAAGAGGGTTCGAAGCTTGCGGTCATCTACCCCGAAGACGGAGTATTGTGCATCCCGTCGACGGTTATGACGGTCAACGAAAAATGGTGTGCGAACAACAACATCAAAGCGTGCGAAGCGGTGACCGACTGGCTGCTCGGCAAAGACGGACAGCAGTGCATGGTGGACGGCTGGATGCATTCGGTCAGGGGCGATGTCGATTACGTTCCCTACGATTCCATCCCGAACAAAGAAGCGTACGCGAAGACGATCCCGATCGATTGGGAAAAATGCTACAAAGAGCGCGATTCGATCCGCACGGCATTCGAAGAGCACGTCACGATCAAAAAAAATAAATAATTATCGATTCCGAACTGCGCACGAAGCGGCATGCTTTGTGCGCGCTTTTATTTTTGCGCTCACGCGCACGAATGCGCCATCTCCGGAAGTTGATACTTCCTGCGATGTCGCATTTCAAGGAAAGTTTAAAAGTGCCGCTCAAATGGCGCGGCACTTTTAACTTCGAGTTTTCTTTCGAAAACTCGCTGATGTACGTGTGCGCTCACGCGCACGAATGCGCCATCTTCGGAAGTTGATACTTCCTGCGATGTCGCATTTAAGGAAAGTTTAAAAGCGCCGCTCAAATGGCGCGGCACTTTTAATTTCGAGTTTTCTTTCGAAAACTCGCTGATGTACGTGTGCACTCACGCGCACCGATACGGTATTTTCGAAAATTGATATTTTCTGCAATACCGTATCCTATAGGAAAGTAAATTGGAAAGTCAAAAAAAACTGTATTTCGATTACAAATGGGTGATCATCTTTTTGATTGTGGGATTCCTGATCATCTTTCAAGTGCTACCGCTTGTCTACCTGCTTGTCCGCTCCATGTTCATCGACGGACGTTTTTCGCTCGAAGGATTTAAAAACATCTACTCATACGCGCTCAACTGGACGTGCTTAAAGACGACGCTCGTCGCGGCGACGCTCACGATGATCTTCGGCGTACTGCTTTCGTTTCCGCTCGCGTGGCTTGTCGGACGCACGAATCTCTACGGTAAAAAAATATTCCGTACCGTCTTCGTCATGACCTATATGGTGCCGCCCTATGTCGGAGCGATGGCGTGGCTCAGGCTTTTGAACCCGACCGTCGGTACGATGAACGTCGTCCTCGCAAAAATTTTTCACTTGTCGCAGAATCCGTTCAACATCTACACGGTCGGCGGCATGGTATGGGTGTTGACGACGTTTTATTATCCTTATGCGTTTATCACGATTTCGCGCGCTATGGAAAAAATGGATCCGTCGCTCGAAGAAGCGTCCCGCATATCGGGAGCGTCTCCGCTGAAAACGCTTTTTACCGTTACGATCCCGCTCGCGCTTCCGAGCCTCATCGCCGCAGCTTTGCTCGTATTCGTCGCAGCCGCTTCGTGCTACGGCATTCCGTCGATCATCGGAGCGCCGGGACAGATATATACGGTGACGACGCGCATCATCGATTACGTGCAGATCGGAAACGATGAAGGACTCACTCATGCGACGTGCCTCGCCGTCTTTCTCATGGCGGTCGCTTTGATAATTTTGTACGTGTCGAATTTCATCGTCGGAAAAAAAGAGTACATCACCGTGTCGGGAAAATCGACGCATCCGTCCATCGTCGATTTGGGAAGATGGAGAATACCCGTTACGATCCTCGTCGTACTCTTTGCGATCCTCGTCGTCGTCATTCCGTTTTGGACGGTCATTTCCACGTCGGTTACGATGAACATGGGCAAAGACGTGTTCGCCGAAAACAATATCACGTGGCGTTATTGGAAAATCATCTTTTCGCGCAAATCGATTTTAAACTCGTTTAAAAACAGCATCACTTATGCTTTCCTTGCCGCGACTTTCGGTATGCTCGTCAGCGTCGTTATGGCGTGGCTTTTAAAACGTACCGAAGCGAAGGGGCGCGAAATTCCGGACTTTTTAATAACGGTCGGAAGCGGCACTCCGAGCGTCGTCATCGCCCTTGCGCTCATCATGACGATGACCGGCAAATTCCGCATCAACATCTACAATACGATAGGCATCATGGTTATCGCGTACATGATCAAATACATGATGATGGGGATGCGCACCGTCGTATCCGCTTTTACGCAGATAAGCCCGTCGCTCGAAAGCGCCGCTCAAATCGCAGGCGCGGGCTGGGTGCAGCGCTTAAAAGACATCGTGCTGCCGCTTATAAGCCCTTCGGTCGTCGCCGGCTGGTTTCTCATCTTTATGCCGTGCTTTTACGAGCTGACGATGTCGACGCTTTTGTATTCGAACAGTACGAAAACGCTCGGCGTGGAATTGTTTACGTATCAGACTTTCCACAGTCAGCAGACGGCGTCGGCGCTTGCAACGGCGATCCTCGCGATCGTCATTGTCATGAATACGGTGCTGAATAAATTGACAAAGGGCAAATTTTCGATTTAGCTTCGAGCGCGCGGGGCGCAGGTCGCCGCAAGCCCTGCGAAATTTTTATTTATAAGTTAGGATAGTTTAGGAGAAATTATGTCAACGGTGAGTATTAAAAACGTAACGAAAGTATACGACGATGAAACGGTCATCGATACGTTCAACGCGGAGATAAAAGACGGAGAGTTCATAACGCTGCTCGGTCCTTCGGGCTGCGGCAAAACGACGCTTTTACGTATGATAGCGGGCTTCAGAAAACCTTCGACCGGTTCGATTTCGATCGCCGGAAAAATCGTGTCGGACGATACGACTTTCGTGCCGCCTGAAAAACGCGGCATCGGTATGGTCTTTCAAACCTACGCGGTGTGGCCGCACATGAACGTGTTCGATAACGTCGCCTATCCGCTGAAAATTCAAAAGCTGAAAAAAGATGAAATCAAAAAGCGCGTCGGTGCGATCCTCGAAATCGTGCATTTGAGTCAATACGAAAAACGTATGCCGTCCCAGCTTTCAGGCGGTCAGCAGCAGCGCGTGGCACTCGGAAGAGCCCTCGTCGCCGAACCGAAACTGCTCCTTCTCGACGAACCGCTTTCAAACCTCGACGCCAAGTTGAGAGAAAGTATGCGCTTCGAAATCAAAGATATTCAAAAAAAGCTCGGCATCACCGTCGTCTACGTCACGCACGATCAAGTCGAAGCGATGACGATGAGCGACCGCGTGTTTTTAATAAATAACGGCGTCGTACAGCAAGTCGGTTCTCCGCTCGAAATCTACCGCAATCCCGTCAATCAATTCGTCGCAAACTTTGTCGGAAAAGCGAACTTCCTCAAAGGAACGGCATCCGGCGGGTGCATTGCGATCGAGGGAACGAATCAAAGCGTTCCGTATTCGGGAAATCTTTCGGGCAAAGTTGTGCTGACGCTGCGTCCGGAAAACGTAAAGATCGTTCCGTCGGGAGGAGATCTCACCGGCACGATTCAAAATATGTACTATCTCGGAGATGAAAACGACTGCCGCGTCGACTTGGGCGGCGTTTCGCTTCGCATCATCGCGGATCCGCACAGCTTCGATTCACTTTCAGCCGGTCAAAAGATCGATATGAAAATTCAGGATGAATTGGTATACGCCGATGACGGCAAAGACGATCAATATAAAATTTTGACGTGATGAAAGGACGGGAGCCGCATCTAAGTGCTTTGCGGCTTCCGTTTTTCCGCGCGCAGCTTGTATTATTAAATTTTCCGCCTTATTATTCTTCGTTACGGCAAGGATATTGAAGTCGCCGTACCAATAAAAATCAGCAAAAAAATCACCTTTTTTTCTCATATCGTGTTATAATTTACGAGTGTACGTCGATAAAGCGAACACGGAGATGCGGTGAAAATTTCGAACAATGAATTTCATGTAAGTAAAAAAGTCAGAGACCTCTGCCGTTTCAACGAAACGCTGTTCGCTTCCTCCGGCAACGTAATTTTCTCCGACCTGTATCAAGTGCGCACCTTTGTCGAAAAACTGAACGCCTACTTCGATAAACGAAACGAACACGAAAAGCGCGTGTCGGCAGGCGAACTCAACGCGATGGGTCTTATCGATGAAATCTTCCATTACGTGTGTATGCTGTATCGAAGAGATGCGGCAGGGGATTCGTTCAGCGCCCTCCTTGCAAAACTCGACGACGAATTCGGAGTCGCACAGACGGACGCTCTCCTCTTGTCGTTTATCGCCGAGTTTCCGCCGGCGGCCGTTCGTAACGGTACGGTGAGCGCCGAAGAGTATCTTTCCGAGACCGCATTCGACGAAGGTGTGAATCGCGAGCGGACAAATCGTGAACAGACGCTTGAAGAACTTATACTCCTGCACCTTGCAAACGAAAATCCCGCGTTTAAAAAATTCGCGATTTTGTTTGACGATGCGAAACTCGCTCAAAACCCGTTGTATGGAAAGTCATGGGAAAGTATAAAAACGCATTTCGCTCTGCTTCCGCCGTTCGGTCCCTTCGCTCACGACCTCATTTCCATGCTGAAAGAACCCGTCGTCTACAGTCCCGAAAGCCTTAAAGGGCAGCTCGATTACATCCGCCTGCACTGGGGGACGATGCTCGGGGATATGATCAAGCGCCTGCTCGCCGGCATCGATACGATGCAGGAAGAAGAAAAAGCTGCGTGGCAGGGCGGAGGTGAGATCGAAGCGGTGCCGTACAGCTACGAAAATCTCACAAAAGAATACGAGCGTTTCAGCGCGGACAGCGCCTGGATGCCGCGCGTCGTGCTCATTGCAAAGATGGTGCTCGTGTGGCTCGATCAGCTTTCAAAAAAATATTCCCGCGCGATCACACGCCTCGACGAGATACCCGACGAAGAGCTCGACATACTTCGGGACGAAGGCTTTACGGGGCTCTGGCTTATCGGCTTATGGGAGCGGAGTTATGCGAGTAAGCGCATCAAGCAGATCAACGGAAATGCGGATGCGGGGGCAAGCGCATACAGCCTCTATGATTATGAAATCGCGCACGATATCGGCGGCCGGGATGCGCTCATAAACCTGCGTACACGGCTATGGCAGCGCGGCATCCGCCTCGCATCCGACATGGTACCGAATCACACGGGTATGGATTCGAAGTGGGTCGTCGAAAAACCCGACCTCTTCGTTCAGCGAAGGGATTGCCCCTTTCCGCACTACACGTTCAACGGAGAAAATCTTTCGCGCGACGGGCGGGTCGGCATCTATCTCGAAGATCACTATTATACGAAAACGGACTGCGCCGTCATCTTTAAGCGGGTCGACAACTATACCGGAGATGTGCGCTATATCTACCACGGAAACGACGGCACGGGTCTTCCGTGGAACGATACGGCACAGATCGATTTTTTGAATCCCGTTGCGCGAGAAGAAGTGATGCGGGAGATCGTCAACGTCGCGAAAAATTTTCCGATCATCAGATTCGATGCGGCGATGGTGCTCGCAAAAAAACACATCAGACGGCTGTGGTACCCTGAGCCGGGGCACGGAGGGGACATCGCGACGCGGAGTGAAACTTCTCTTTCGGCGGAAGAATTCAATCAGGCGATCCCGAACGAATTTTGGAGAGAAGTCGTCGACAGGATCGCAGCCGAAGTTCCCGACACGCTCTTGCTCGCCGAAGCATTTTGGATGATGGAAGGCTACTTCGTCCGTACGCTCGGTATGCACCGTGTCTACAACAGCGCGTTTATGAACATGCTCAAAAAAGAGGAAAATCAAAAATACCGCGATACGATAAAGAATACGCTGCGTTTCGATCCGCAAGTGCTCAAACGCTTTGTAAACTTCGTCAACAATCCCGACGAAGAAACCGCCGTCGCGCAGTTCGGTAAGGGCGACAAATACTTCGGCGTGTGTACGCTCATGGTTACGATGCCCGGTCTTCCGATGTTCGGACACGGCCAGATCGAAGGTTTCGAAGAAAAGTACGGCATGGAATATACGCGCGCATATCGGAATGAAGTTCCCGACGAAGGGTTCGTCGCGCGTCATCGTCGCGATATTTTCCCGCTTATGAAAAAGCGCCGCCTTTTTGCGGACGTCGAAAATTTTTTATTTTACGATCTGTGGAACGAAGGCAGCGTCGATGAAAACGTATTCGCCTATTCGAACTGTGCGGACGGAGAATGTTCGATCGTCGTCTACAACAATACGTACGGGAGATCCGCAGGGTGGATCAAAGATTCCGTGCCCTATGCCGTTAAAACGGGAAGCGGCGAAAACGACAGACAGCTTGTAACGCGGACTATAGCCGATGGACTGCATCTCAGCAGTGAACGCGATACGTACTGTATTTTCCGCGAACAGCGGTCGGGGCTCTATTATATACGCGAAAACGGCGACATTCGTGAAAACGGATTGTTTATTTCGCTGAACGGATTCGAATCGCAGGTCTATACGGGTATCCGTCAGGTTAAGGACACCGACACGCATAAATACCGCACTTTGTGTGAAGCACTCGCAGGTCGAGGCGCAGAAGATTTGGACACGCTTTGGGAAGAGATCGAATACTGGGAATTGTATATGCCACTCGAAGCCTTCGCGATTTTTTTGATTGCGAAAACGGAATCACTGCTGTATTCTGCGGACAGGCCGTACTTGGATAAAAAAGCACTTGCAGATAAAGTGCAGTCGCTCATGGATGAAGTCGGAGAAACCGCGCTTGCATTCTACGCCGTAGCACGACGGTTTGCCGAAGACGCGGGTTTTAAAGTCGCGCCGCCTGAAAAACAATTTCGACAATTTAATAAAATGTTTTCCGCCGTCGTGTCGTCCGTTACGGATGCCGCTCTTTGCGACCTGCACTCAGACGATTATGAAAAATTATTAAAATCGAAATCCGTCGGAGATTTTATCGCATTTGCGGCGTCTGTCGAAAAATCGATTCCGTTATTATTAATTTGTCTTGCATCGGTCGGGGAGCTCGCCGCGTGCGGCTGTGCAAAAGAATTCAATTTTGCGCGAAAATTTGCCGAATATATAAAACGAACGGGATGTGCGAACGCGCCCGACAGGCATCAGCTGATGCGTGTCTTTGCTCTTGCACCTCTTGCCGAAAAAACAGTATTATTAAATAATTTGAAGAAAGCAGCTTACGGGCTTGCGGCGCTTTTCGTGCAAAGCGAAGACGCGGCGCTGCTCTCGGGGAATAATTTCTTCGACGGCATACAGTGGTTTAATAAAGAGTTGTCGGACAGCAGCTTGATATACTTTGCCGCTGCGGCAACATTGTATGCACCGGAAGGGAAGAAGGACTTTGTTCGTGCATTGTATTTTCTTCTCAATGATGCTAAAATAAGCGCATCGTTTAAGAGCGAATTATTTATTAATCAATTCGCACCCGGAAAAGGTTCTAAAGCTTTACCTCCCGTCGGGAAGAGAGAAGCTTCAAAGATAACAACCGCCGGAGTATCCGGCAAGAAGCACAAGGAGCTGACTATGGAGACAACCACAGCAAAAAAACCGGCTGAGAAAAAAGCAGCGGTAAAAAAGACCGTTGCTAAAAAAACGACGGCGAAAAAGCCGGCGGCAAAAACTGCAACAAAGAAGGCTGCAGTAAAAAAGGCACCCGCGAAAAAAACGGCTGCGAGCAAAACCGTTGCAAAGAAAGCGACGGCAAAGAAACCCGTTGCAAAGAAGACGGCAGCAAAGAAAACCGTCGCAAGCAAGACGACGGCTAAAAAAACGACCGCTAAAAAGACTGCGGTAAAAAAGACAGCTGCAAAAAAAACTCCGGCAAAAAAGACCGTTGCTAAAAAGACGACGGCAAAGAAAACAGCCGAAAAAAAATAATCAAAAATAATTAATTTTTTGTAATAAAAGCGGTGTATGGACACCGCTTTTTGTTTTACGAGGACGTTTCCTCTATCGTAAAAAATGCGGTTTCGCTTTCCCAATCGAAGACGGTGTTTTCGCGCGCGCTTTCGAGAAGGCGTACGATTTTTTCAAGTTCTTTCGGCAAAAGCGCCTCTGCGATCCGTGCGCCGTATGCGGACGATTTTGCATCGAACCACTTTGCAAGCTCAGCTTCCGTGATCCGCCGTTTTTCGACAAAGCGGCGCGATAAGCTTCTTACGGTAAAGCCTTTGTTTTCGAATGTGCGGACGACGGACGACGCATCCCAGTTGAAAAGCGGGTTTTCCGTATCGCCGAAAAATTCGTCTTCCGCCGCTTTCATTTTTGCAAGCGTGTCGGGGTGTTCATGGAACAGGCGGGATCGGCAGCATGATGAGATTGTCGAAGTCGACCGCGTTGTGCAGCTTCAATCCCTGCTCGTACGATTCGTAGAGCGCGCGGTACATATCGTTTGTCTCTCCCAATTTTTGATGTCTAAAAAGAGGTTCGCGATTTTGTAAACGGCGAGCACGTCGGACGTAAACTGCAGTTCGCGCGCGGCTTTATTCGTAAAAGTCAGCGCAAGGATCGCGCTTTGAGGGAGGCCCTTGTCGAGGATGTGCGCGATGCAGTACGTGATGACGCGCGTTTTGCCGCTTCCTGCTCCGGCGATGATCAAAATCGGTCCGTCGATTGTCATGACGGCTCGTAGCTGTTCGGGGTTGAGTTCCGTTTCCAATGCATGTATGTCGAGTTCGGACATGGCGCACAATGTAGTACTCGGAACGCTTTTTGTGCAAGCGCACGCGGGGTGAAAATGAAAAATATACAATATATCTCCATTTTCCGGATAATGTAAACGTTTATCATTTATTTTTTCGGAAATAAGGCGTGTTACTATGTATTATATTGATAATATTTGATATTTAGTGATAAATTTTTTTATAATTTTATTTTTTTTTCTTGACAACGCTATATTATGTGGTATACTTGTTGGTAAAGTGTAAACGTTTATCAATTTATCGGAGGCATACCCTATGGAGTATGTTGTCAATCGTTCCGTTTTGTCGGGGCGGAGCGCGATTCCGGGAAACAAATCCGGTACGGCGCGCGGAATCGTTTTCGGTTCTCTGGCGAGCGGCAGAAGTGTTTTATACAATCCTTTAAATAATTTGGACAGTTATTCGATCGTATATATGATGCGTGCGCTCGGAGCTGAAATCGATACGTCCGATAATGCAAAATGGATTATCGACGGCGTGGACGGAAAACCGAAACAGCCGGCATGCGTGCTCGACGCGCAAAATTCCGGAACGGGATTTTATTTTGCATTGGCCGTAGCGAGTCTTATCGACGGATACAGCGTTCTTACCGGCGACTATCAAATTTGCTACAGACCTGCACAGCCGATGATCGATGCGATCAATTCGATGGGCGGTACCGCTTTTTCGACGCGCGATTCCGGTACGGCGCCGATTGTTGTGCGGGGACCTATCAAAGGCGGAGAATTTTCAATGCCGGGTGTCAACTCGCAATGGATGACACCGTTTTTATGCGCATGTGCTTTGACGGAAAAAGGCGCGCTGATTCATGAAACAAATCTATTGGAGCATCCCTATGTCGATATGACAATCGGTATGCTGCGAATTGCCGGTGTTACCGTTGAAAATCGCAATTACGATGAATTCTACGTACCGGGAAACCAAAAGTTTCATGCGTTTGAATATACGCTGCCGGGAGATTGGGGTTCTGCCGGTTATCCGCTGGTTGCGACCGCGATTTCGCCGGGTTCAAAAGTACGATTTACGGGTCTCGATATCAATGATTTTGCGGGAGAAACCGCGTATGTACAAATTTTAAAAGATATGGGCGCTCATGTCGAAGTTATCGATGAAGGCAGAGGCGGTGTCATCGTTGAGGGATGTGCCGATTTGCACGGCATAGAAATAGATTGCTCCGGTACTCCCGATGCGGTTCCCGCGCTTGCCGTACTCGGAACACAGGCTTCGGGAAAAACGGTGCTGAAGAATATCGGTGCCTGCCGTTTAAAAGAAACCGATAGGGCGAAATCGATAAAAGAAGAATTAACAAAAATGGGCGCACACCTTGAAGAAACGGAGGATACGCTGACCGTTTATCGTTCCCGGCTGCACGGTACGCATATCAGCGGGCATAATGATCATCGCATCGTCATGGCGATGAGTGTCGCCGGTCTTGCTGCAGAAGGAGAAACCGTCGTCGATACTGCCGAGTGTTCTGCTGTATCCTTTCCGAATTTTTTTGAAGTGATGACTTCGATACGGGCTGATATAGTACGCAGGTGATTTTGAATACTTGATGTTTTCTGCAAAATTTTTTATAGGAGGTTATATGAAAAAATTATTAAGTGCGTTGTTGATTTGCAGCGCAGCGATGACGGGTGTTTTTGCCGACGGTCAGTCTAAAGTGAAGAGAATCTCCATCGGCACTGCAGGAACTGCGGGATCCTTGTATCCTATGGGAGTCGCAATGGCCGCGACGATTACCAAACATGTTCCCGGTATTGCATGTACGGGTGAGGCGACTGCCGCATCCGTAGAAAATATCAGAAATTTGACTTCCGGAAAGCTTGCGATGGGGATATCGCAAAGCGAAATAGCGTATTTGGCATATAACGGACTCGGGGATTTTTCAAAGAGAAAAGCCGGTGATCTCCGTGCTATGTTCAGTACCATCTACAGTTATGTTCAGATTTTTACAAAGGACGGCAGTCCGATACATAAAGTCCAAGATTTAAAAGGCAAATCCGTCGGTGTCGGTGCGGCAGGTTCCGGAGGAGAGATGGCAGCGCGCATGATTCTGGATTATTATAAAATCACTTACAAAGATATCAAACCTCAGTTTATTCCCGAATCGGAAGCCGTGTCCGCTTTGAAAGACGGTAAAATCGACGCATTTATCTGTACGCATCCGCTGAAATCCGCCGCTTTGACGGATCTGACAACATCGACAAAGGTGAAAATGATTTCGATAGATGATGCCGATTTTTATAAACATTTTCCGTTTTGGACACGCTATACGATTCCGGCGGGAACATACGAAAACGTATCATATCCGGTCGTTGTCCCGATAAGCCGCGTCAATATGCTGACTTCGACGAAAAGCACTTTGACGGAAGACGATGTATATGCCATTACAAAAGCCGTTTGGGAAAATCGTGACGAGTGGAGCGGTGCAACGAACTCCGTAAAAAAGCAAGTCGTGTGGGATACGGTGATAAACGAAATTTCCGTTCCGCTGCACGCCGGTGCGGTAAAATATTTTCGAGAAAAAGGCTTAACGATTCCCGCTTCTTTATTGCCGCCTGAAGCGCAACGGTAAACTTGCAGCGCTATCGTACGATTTGCCGAGTTTTCTTGCAAAAGCAATGGGGCACTGAATATGGAAAAAAATAAACAAAAGAACGATATCGTTTTTGCGACTATCTTGATACTTTCGATTTTTATTTGTGCTTTTCATATATTCATTACATTGACGGTGAGTGTCAGCGTAATGCAACAGCGAGTTGTGCATGTATTTACATTGATGCTTTTGTGGTATGTCTATCGTCTTAAAGAAAATCCGGCAATCGATTTGAGACGAATACTTTTTGCCGTTGCAGCGGTCGTTATATGTACGGGCGGTATTTATTATGTACTCCAGTGCCGTACGGATGCGCTTATGGAAAAAGGAATTTTCGGCATCACTTTCAGCGATATCGTTTTCGGTGTACTGTTGATGTTGTTTGTTTTGGAAATTGCCCGTGAAACGATAGGGATCGCGTTGCCTATTATAGCCGCCGTGTTTTTGCTTTATGCCTTTAGCGGTCCCTATCTTCCCAATATTATAGCGCATAGAGGATACGATATACCGTACATTATAAACTATGTGTGCTGGACAAATGAAGGAATCTTCGGAACGCCTGTGGGAGCTGCCGCTTCGTTTGTCGTTTTATATATCATCTTCGGTGAACTGCTCGATCAGTTCGGTTCCGGTAAATTCTTTATCGATATATCGTATGCGTTGACGGGGCGGATGCGGGGCGGGCCTGCCGAAGCATCTGTTTTGTCCAGTGCATTGATGGGATCCATCAACGGCAGTGCAGTCGCCAATGTGGTTACGACGGGGACGTTTACGATTCCGCTCATGAAAAAAGTCGGGTATCGCAAAGAATATGCCGGCGCCGTGGAAGCCGTTGCATCTACCGGCGGGCAGATTTTACCGCCGGTTATGGGCGCAGCCGCTTTTGTTATGGCGGATATGACCGGGATTGCGTATTCAACGATTGTCATTTCCGCGCTGATTCCCGGTTTACTGTATTATATCAGTCTCGGTGTAGCCGTTTATCTTGAAGCGGGGAGAATGGGGATCAAAGCGGAAGACGACGTACGGTTCCGTACGGTAGGAGCTATATTAAAAGAGGGCTGGTATCATATCGTCCCTCTGGCAGTTTTATTAATTTGCTTGTTGGTATGTAAGTTTTCCGCAAATTACAGCGCAATCTTTGCGATTCTTTCCGTGTCGATTATCGGAATTATTAAAAGCGTGATTTTCGAACATACGTTTCCTCTTGAACAATTTAAAAATATGTGTATCCGTGCCGCGCGTTCGAGTGTTGCCGTGTCTGCCGCGTGTGCCTGTGCCGGTATCGTTATCGGCATTGTGAGTATGACGGGACTCGGCGTACGTTTTGCGCAGATAGTGCTCGATGTTTCTCACGGACATCTTTTTCTTATGCTGCTTATGACTATGGTCGCATGCATCGTTCTCGGAATGGGATTGCCGTCGACGGCTGCATACGTCATCGCGGCAACAGTTGCTTCTCCGGCATTGATTCAAGCGGGCGTATCCGCCATTGCAGCAAATCTATTTGTTTTTTATTTTGCGATTATTTCGTTTATCACACCTCCCGTTGCGATAGCTGCATATGCCGCTTCGGGAATCGCCGAATCCGATGCGATAAAGACTGGATTTCAAGCATTTTTGCTCGGCCTCGCGGGGTTTATCATTCCGTTTATACTGATCTATCATCCGGGTATTTTGATACTCGGTACATCGGTTCTCCCGACGATTCGAGCTGTTGTCGTCGCGTTTTGTGCCGTGTGTATGATGGCGGTATGTATTGAAGGTTGGCTGGGAACGCCCGTATCCGCCGCATACCGCGTATTCTGTTTTATTGCGGCCGTCTTATTATTGATACCGACTGCCGGTACGATGGCGATCGGGCTTCTTTTATGTACTGCATTAATAATTTTTTCTTTTATTAAAAAGAAACGGAATCGCGCGCAGTAAAATAATTGTTCAGTCCGGAAAACAAGCGATATAGGTTACTTGTTTTTCAAAACGGTCGTTGTTTTATCCGGTACGAGCGTTACATCGAGCGCGATATCGTGTACCGATTTATTATCTATGACATTCTTTAATGCTTTTACGGATTCTTCTCCCATTTTTTTTAATTGCAGTTCTATTTTTGAAAAATGCGAAGCGCCGTTGCGACCCTTTGCATCGAATATGACGATCGATATGTCATTAGGAATATTCAAGCCTTGCGATCGTAGCTGTTCGGTACATCCCGTTGCGATAATCGGATCCATGAGGATAATACCGGTACACGATTCCATCTGTCCGAGAATGGCGGTAGCGGCATTTTTCCCGCTTTCGGCGGAATAGGTCGATATGATTATTAAATTCGGATTGACTTCGATATTCGATTCGGAGAGCGCTTTGATATATCCTCTGAGTCTGTCGCACGAAGAAAAGGTGCTGCTGTACGGATCCTTGAGAAATTGTAGAAGTTCGGCTCCCGTTTCGCACGGCGGATTCCAAAAACTTGCAACGAATGCGATATGCTTTCTCCCCATTTGAAGCAAAAAGCGTGTTGCGAGGTAGCCGCCTTTTTCTCCGTTGTGATATACATGAGGTATATTTGGGAACAGATTTCGTCTGGCAGCGATAACGAGCGGGAGATTCCGAAAGCTCTCGATACTCGGTATGTTTTTTGCTCTGGCTACGGGGATGTAAATCAATCCGTCGAGAATGGAGTGCGAAAACTGCTCGATAATTTCATTTTCTTCTTTTTCCGAACCTTGACAGGATGCGCACAAAACGGCCAGACCGTTTCGGCTTGCTTCTTCCATGATCCCTTCGGCAACGGCTGAAAAAAAATAATGCGTCAGCTTCGGTAAAATCAATCCGATTATCCCGGTCCGCTGCCCTTTCATAAAGCGCGCGGCGATATTCGGTTTATAGTTTGTTTTTTCAAGAACCGCCCGTATTTTCTCTTCGTTCGATTTCCGTATCGATTGTCCGTTGAAATAGCGAGAAAGCGTTGCAATGGAAATTCCGGAAAGGGCTGCGATGTCTTTTATTGAATACTCTTTTATCTGTTTCCGCGTCATTCTTGTATTTTCCGTTCTTTATTTTCCTCTATCGTAAAAAATGCGGTTTCGCTTTCCCAATCGAAAACGGTATTTTCGCGCGCGCTTTCGAGAAGACGCACGATTTTTTCAAGCTCTTTCGACGAAAGCGCCTCTGCGATCCGTGCGCCGTATGCGGACGATTTTGCATCGAACCACTTTGCAAGCTCAGCTTCCGTGATTCGCCGTTTTTCGACAAAGCGGCGCGATAAGCTTCGTACGGTAAAGCCTTTTTTTTCGAATGTGCGGACGACGGACGACGCATCCCAGTTGAAAAGCGGGTTTTCCGTATCGCCGAAAAATTCGTCTTCCGCCGCTTTCATTTTTGCAAGCGTGTCTTCGTATGCGCCGATCGTTGCGGGTGTGAGTATCTGCGTTTCGACGATGCGGCTCAAATACTGAGCGCTTTTGGGGATACGCTGTGCGATGACGGCGAGCCATCCTTCGGCGAACACCGCTTCGCCCGTCTGTTCGTTTTCGGCAGGGGAGGGCATCTCTTTTTTTCGCCCCATGTACGAAAGAGAAGAGGTTAGGGATTCGATCGATGCGAGTGAGATAAAAGGATTTCGGAAAAATAGACGGTCGAATTCGGCGCCCCGATATGCGAACTGCAGGACGACATCGGAAAAGATTTCGCTTGTAATGCCATCTCCCCCCGCTCCTTCGGGGAGTACTTGCAGGACGGGTTTATCCAAATCGCCGAGCGTCCTTCCGTACTGTTCGAGGATTTCTTTTCCCTTTTCGGTACGGCACAGTCCGCACGTCATCCCTTCGGGCGTTTTCCGCGCGACGTCCCACAGTAAAAGACCGTCGTCCGCGTTCCACACGAGCGAGCGGTGATGACGGAGAAGGCCTGCAAGTTCGGTCATCGTATCGCGCACGGCCAGCAGCACTTCCGCACGGTTCGAGTCGAGACGCGACCGCCACGATTTATCGGCTCTGTCGAGCGCCGTCTCCTTTGCCGCGTCTGCGGGGCTGAAGGTGAGGTGTTCGCCTTTTTTATTGTTAATAAAATGTACTGAGTCGGGATTCGTGCCGACTGCCGTTTTATACTGCGCACTTTCGTCGCCGCCGGCCGAGGGCGCTTCCCGTTCGAGGAGCGAAGCGATTTGAATTTCGCGCCTTGAAAGTACGTCGTCCCGTATCGTCTTTTCGTAGCCCTGCGTACCCGGCGTATAAAAGACGCGGCCGACGAGAGCGTCGGGTAAATATTGTTGTGCGACCCAGTGATCGCGGTATGCGTGCGGGTAGAGGTAACCTTCTCCGTGACCGAAACCTTCGGCATCGCGGTTTCCGTCGCGCAAGTGATTGGGCACTTCCGCGTCTTCTTTTTCCACCGATGCGAGCGCATCGAAAAACGCCATACTGCTGTTCGATTTCGGCGCCGTCGAAAGATAGAGCGCCGCATGTGCGAGAAAGTAGCGCCCCTCGGGCATGCCGACTCGGTCGAATGCGTCGGCACAGCTTGCGACGATGCTCACTGCGTTCGGATCTGCAAGCCCCGTGTCTTCGCAGGCCGATATGAGCATCCTCCGGAAGATAAAGGAAGCGTCTTCTCCGGCAGCGACCATGCGCGCGAGCCAATACATCGCGGCGTCGGGATCGCGCCCCCTCAGGCTTTTAATAAACGCGCTGATGATATCGTAGTGATAATCGCCGTCGCGGTCGTAGAGTACGACTTTTTTTTGAATCGATTCTTCGGCGGCTTCGCGGCTTATGTAGATCGTCGAACCCCACGCGGGCACGGGAGGTGAGGCTGCGGCATCCCATTTTTCGGGTGTCGTTTCTACTGCGAGTTCGAGCGCGTTCAGCAAACTGCGCGCGTCTCCGTTCGCCGTTTCGATCAAGTGTTCGAGTGCGCCTTTTTCGAATTCGACTTTCCAATGACCGTATCCGCGCTCTTTGTCGCCGAGCGCCTGTTCTGCCGCTTTTCGCAAATCGCCGTTTGTCAGCGGTTTCAGTTGAAATACGCGGCTCCTGCTCACGAGCGCTTTATTGACTTCGAAAAAGGGATTTTCGGTCGTCGCTCCGATTAAAATGATCGTACCGTTTTCGACCCATGGCAGAAGGGCGTCCTGCTGCGCTTTGTTCCAGCGGTGCACTTCGTCAACGAATAAAATCGTGCGGCGGCTGTAAAGACTGTAAAAGTCTTCGGCCTGTTTGATCGCCGTTCTGATGTCGGCGACTCCCGTGAGCACGGCGTTCAGCGTGATAAAATTGCTTTTCGTATGATTTGCGATGACGCGGGCGAGCGTCGTTTTTCCGCTTCCCGGCGGCCCGTAAAAGATAACCGACGAAAGCTGATCGGCCGCGATCGCGCGCCTCAAAAGCCTGCCCTTGCCGACGATGTGATCCTGCCCGATGTATTCGTCGAGCGTCCGCGGTCTCATCCGTGCGGCCAGCGGTTCGCGGAGCGCGTGTGCGTTTTTAAAAAGGTCGGCATCGTTCGAGTGGGGCATGATATCAGTATACATCAGTACCGCACGTTTGACTATCGGAAATCAAATTTCAATCAGATGCTCCCGAAACGGGAATATCGTCAAAATATCTTCCTTAATTTATTTTGATTTTCATGTACAATCGATGATCCGTTCCGTCATGTCGATTGCAAAAGAGTGTACGCGCATGTATACTGTTGGTGAGCCGGATATAGAGTGCCGTACGGTATTCGGTACGGCATAAATTATTAAAAAAGGGGATCGCTATGGAATCGAAATCTGTCGGTATTCTCGGAAGCGGTGCATGGGGTACGGGTTTGGCCCAAGCGCTCGCCCGCGGCAATCACCGTGTGCAGATGTGGGCGCGCGAACAGGACGTCGCCGACTCGGTCAATAATGATCACGAAAATAAGCGCTATCTGCCGGGCTACAGGCTGTCGGAGAACATCACCGTTTCAAACGATATCGCCGAAGTCGCTTCCGATAAAGAATTTTTAATAATCGCTTCTCCGTCGCTGTATATCGCCGACACGGTAAAAATGATCACTGCTCTTCCCGGTATCGCCGACGGCAGTACCTGCATCGCCGTTCTTACGAAAGGCTTTGTGCCGGCCGCCGACGGGCCGAAGCTCGTGCTTACGACGATCGAAAATCTTTTGCCCGGCATCTACAAGGGATGCACGGTTTACGTGTCGGGTCCGAGCCACGCGGAAGAAGTTGCGATCGGGAAAATTACGGGACTCGTCGCCGCGTGCGAAAACCCTCGCAATTCGATCAGAGTGCGGGAGCTTTTGCGCGTGCAGGGGATTTTGCCCTATTCGTCGTTCGACGTCGTCGGCGTGCAGATCTGCGCCGCCGCGAAAAACGTCATCGCCGTCGTATACGGTGCGATGGATGCGCTTGCCGAAACGTCGGAAGAGTTCGGCGACAATGCGGAATCTCTTTTGATGGCCGCAGGCTTGAACGAAATTCAAACGCTCGGATTTGCGATGGGCGCGACGCACGCGGAAACTTTTACGTCGATCGCGGGCGTGGGCGATTTGGACGTAACGTGCAAAAGTAAATACGGACGAAATCGCCGCTTCGGACAGGATTTGATAAAAAAAGATATCATGTCGCAGTTTTCGAATCTCGACGATTTGATCGAAAATATGACAAAGCTCGGCTATCTTTCCGAAGGTGCGATCGCGTGTAAATACGTGCACGAAATCGCGCAAAGAAAAAATCTCAAACTGACGATTTGCGACGGACTGTATCGCATATTGAACAAGGAAATTTCCCCGCGTGATTTTATCGCGCAGCTTTTGACGCAGGAAAAATAAACGCGGGACAACCGCGTCGGAAATGTATATACGGAAAAGAAGTGCATAATAAAATAAAGCGGCGGAATGCAATACGTCGGCATTCCGGTTGCGTCCGTATTACGGCGGTAACGTGATCATTCCGTGAGATGCACTTCGTTCGACATGCCGCTCAATCACGAATTGTTGACGGTTCAAACGATATGGCATATACTGACTTTCCAAGGAGCGCTTCCATGGCATATTTTTTTGACGAACCCTCGCACACATTCGACGAATATCTATTGATCCCGGGATACACGTCCGAAACGTGTATTCCCGCAAACGTATCGCTGCGCACGCCCGTCGTCAAATACAATAAAAAAGCCGGAGAAGTCTGTTCGCTCACGATGAACATACCGATGGTGTCCGCAATCATGCAGTCGGTTTCAAACGACACGCTTGCGATCGCGCTCGCGCAGGAAGGCGGCATCAGCTTTATCTACGGTTCGCAGACGCCCTCCGATCAGGCGGCGATGATCGCGCGCGTCAAGTCGTACAAGGCGGGATTCGTACCGTCGGATTCAAACATCCGCCCGGATCAGACGCTTGAAGAACTTACCGCAATCATCGCAAAAACGGGACACTCGACGGTCGCCGTCACCGAAGACGGAAGCCCGAACGGAAAGCTCGCAGGCATCATCACCGAGAGAGATTTCCGCATCAACCGCTGTGAAAGCGGCGCGAAAGTGCGCGACTATATGACACCGTTTGAAAAATTAATAAAAGCGGAAGCGGGCATTTCGCTCGACGATGCGAACGATTTGATTTGGGATCACAAAATCAATCAGCTTCCGATCATCGATAAAAACGGCAATCTGCAGTCGCTCGTATTCCGAAAAGACATCGAAAACCGCGAAGAGCACCCGCTCGAAATTCACGACGCGCAAAAGCGCTACACGGTCGGCGCCGGTATCAATACGCGCGATTATATGGAACGCGTACCGCTTCTTTTGGATGCGGGTGCCGACGTACTCTGCCTCGATTCGTCGGAAGGGTTTACCGAATGGCAGCGCCGTGCGCTCAAAGACATCCACGGAAAATGGGGAGACGGCGTCAAAGTCGGAGCCGGCAACGTCGTCGACAAAGACGGTTTCAACTTTCTCGCCGAGTCGGGCGCCGATTTTGTTAAGGTCGGGATCGGAGGCGGTTCCATCTGCATTACGCGGGAACAAAAAGGAATCGGGCGAGGACAGGCGACCGCGACGATCGAAGTGGCGAAAGCGCGCGACGAGTGGTACGAAAAAACCGGCATCTATATTCCGATATGCTCGGACGGCGGCATCGTACACGACTATCATATAACGCTCGCGCTCGCGATGGGCGCGGACTTCGTCATGCTCGGCCGATACTTCGCGAGATTCGACGAAAGCCCGACGCACAAACTCATCGTCAACGGCAATTACGTTAAAGAATATTGGGGTGAAGGCTCGAACAGAGCGCGCAACTGGCAGCGCTACGATTTGGGGGGGGCAAAAAAGATGGCGTTCGAAGAGGGCGTCGACAGTTACGTTCCGTACGCCGGAAGCCTCCACGACAACGTGCAGACGACGATGAGCAAAGTGATCCACACGATGTGCAACTGCGGCGCCCTCACGATCCCCGAACTGCAGCAAAAAGCGAAGATCACGCTTGTAAGCCAAGCGTCGATCCGCGAAGGCTCTGCACACGATGTCATCGTCAAAAACGCGAGCATCCGCGCCGACTGAGCGGTAAACACATCGACCGAATAAACGAAAAGCGCCGCACTTCATGTTTGCTCGATACGTGTTTCGCGCTTATGCGATGCGGCGTTCACAGGCTTTTATTCGGACGGGATTTTACATTCCCGACGCTCTGCATCGAGCTTATTGATTCGCCCGATGCTTTCAACAAAGCCCGGATTCAATTGGAGAGTTTTGCCGTTTCCGCCATATAGCGGATGAGTATTCCCGTTTTATCTTCCATTGTTTTCGCGACGATAAAGACGATGCCGTCGCCGCCTTTATTGCACAGTATTTTTTCTATCTTGTACGACGTGACTCCTTTTCTGACGACGTCGGGTGAGCCGATTTTTTGCCGGCTTACGACGCTGCCGTTTTCATCGAGCTTTTCCATTAAAATATAAAACGACGACTTCGCATTTTCTCCCGCGCCGCTCACCGTCGGGATGAGCCGTATGCGGTATGTCGACTTGCTTCCGAGTTTTCCGGCAAAGTCTTTAAAAACGATTTCATCCCTTCCGTCTTTGCTTTCATCTACGCAGAGGTAGAGTATCTGATCGGGAGAGGCGGGTGTGCAATTATATTTTTTCGTATCTAAATAGCTTTTTGCAGCGAGAGAATCGTACACTTCACGTCCCGATTTCCCCGCCGTAACGGAAGACGGTTGTATTTTATATGTGCCGCCTTTAACAAAATCGTTCTTTGCGACATCGACCGTATAGATTTCCGCCCAGCCTCGAAACGATTTGTCGGTTTTGCCGTACTGCCCGAAGAGGTATACCGACCCGTCGGATGAAAATCCCGCATCGACAAAAACCGCAGCGTCGCCGGCAAGCGCAAAAGATAGACACAGTGCGAAAATCACTCCGCCTGCAATAATTTTTTTCATACGACATCCTCCCGTTTTTTATATTGTCGGAATTTCACGACAAGTCCTTTACTATTATTTCCGTTACGGGTATCATCGTTTCTATGACTATTAAAACGCGGAATTATTTTTTTCTCGCTCTCATTATTGTTTTTTCGCTATTTCTTTTAGGCGCTTCCGCGATGCTCGGATATTCGATCTACTCGGGTACGCTCACCCGCCCCGATGTTTTTCCGGCCGAACACATCGCCGGTTTTTATACGAAAGGCTATTCGTTTATCGCAACGATCGCCTCGCTCTTTATCTTCGCGCTGTATGCGCTGCTTGCCGTTATCTACCTCTACGTCGAATTTGAAAAAACGCAGTCGACGGAAGTGATTTTTTTCGCCCTGTTTCTCATCGGCTGTTTTGCGGAAACGGCTCGGCTGTGCGTGCCGCTTTTCAATCTGTGGCACGAGCTTTCGGCTTTTCTGCTTTTTACAGGGAGAGTCGTTCTCTTTGCGAGGACACTCGCTCCGACGACGTTGCTGTTCGGCGCGGTTTTCAGCGGAACGGAAGCGCGCCAGCACGTCGAGCGGAACCTCATCATACTCGTTGTGCTTTCCGTTATGATTTCGATGCTGATGCCGCTCAACACCGCAGTCGTACTTCCGAACTTTTGCATAAAATGGGGCAACGGAGAAGCGTTCATCGCAATTCGCGCGCTCATCCTCGCCGCTGCAATCCTGTCGCTTTTCGTCAATGCATGGTCTCTCGGAACGAAAGATGCATCTTCCTTCGGTTTTACAGCTTTGGCACTCGGATACGAATTCTCGTGCTATGCGACCTCATACGCGGCGGCAGCTGCGGGCGGCATATTGCTTTTCGCGGGAACTGCCGCATACCTTAAAAGTCTGCACCGAAAATACCTGTGGCAATAAAATCAGCGTATTAATAATGTTGATAGTCCGCCGATCGCAACAGGGATGACGAGGTTATCGAAATCGCCGAGGGGGATGAGTTCTATCGCCATGGCGGAAAGCGCCAGCACAAGCGATACGAATCCGTTTTTGCACACAAAAAACGACGAGCACAATACCGCGAAAAAGCACGTGAGGCTTCCTGCGACCGTTTTTCCGTGCGTAAACGGAATGATCGTGCGGCCGAAAAGTTTTCCACCGAGGCTCGCAAGTCCGTCGCCGAACGCGAGCGCATAGATGCCGATGCGGGCGGCTTCCGGTTTCCATAAAAGCACGGTAACGATAATGCCGAGCACGAGCGTTACCGGGCCGAGCACGAATTTATTTTCATCGCGCTTTCGAGAGGCGACTTCGGTTATATGCGATACGACGGGAACGGAGACGCCGCACTTTCTGAGCGTTTCGGACGCGACGTAGAGCACAAGGACGGCGGCAAGACAGGCGATAACCGGATAATACGCAAAGGTCAAAAGAGTGGGGATAAGCGCACTGCAAATGTGGATCGTTTTTCGGACGAGTTCTTTTTTTATGCTGTTTCTGTATTGTGCCTGCAGTATGCCGGCTCTGTTTTCGTCGGCGCTCATTGCGTCAATTCCTTTTCACCGGTGAGAATCTTCGGAATATCCGTATAAATCGCGGGTTCGTAATCCGGCATCGGACGGCTCATATAGCGCATATTCTGTTCGGCAAGGTTGCCGCCGGGAAGGCGCACCATCGTCGCTTCGTTTCGCGTGAGTGCATCCCACGCCCGCATCGACACGGAAAGCTGTACCATCGCATCGGCATTCATTCGGCTGTTGCCCGTACGGCGGGCGAGACGGAAAAGCGTCACGCCGAGATTATTCGCCGCCTTCAAGTAGAGTTCCGTGAGCGCGTCTTCGGCGGCTTTCGTCTGCGTAAACGCGAGTCCTTTTTTTGCGAACTCGTCGTCGAGGTTGCGTACGAGCTGCGTGTAGTAGCCTTCAGCCGCATAGTCCGAATCGCGGAGTGAAAGCGTATTGCCCATCGCAAGCAGCAAATGATCGTCGTCCGGCTTTTCGGCTCCCGCTTTGATAAAAGAGCCGACCGCGCCGTCCAAATCGTTTTTGGAATACTGTATAAAACCGACGCGGTAATGCAGGGACGCCGTATCGTAGTGCGTGCGGATCGCCGAAAGATAATCATTATATGCGCCTTCGTAATCGCCGCGTATAAAATAATCGATGTCGCCTGAATCGGCATAGAGTTTTCCGATGGCTTCGTTTCCGGCAAAACCGCTGTTCGCCTTTTCCCTCTCGTACAGCGAAATCCCGTCGGTGTATTTTTCTTCGGCCGTCAAATATTCTTTGCCAGAAGCATACTGCTCGCCGAGCAGGCGGTACGAATCGATCTGTTTGTAGATGTCGCGGCGGCGGAGATTTTGAGACTTCTCTTCAAACAATTTGACCGTGTGTTCGAGCATTCTGAGGGCACGCTCCGGATCGTGCATCTGCACAAAGTAGCGCGAAAGATTGTAGAAGGCGACGGGGTTCGATCGATCGGCGTTCACCGCGCGGTCGAGCATATCGCGCACGTCTTCGATCCGCGTGCGAAGGTATTCGTCCTTGGGCGGAAGCGGCCCGTACAATTTGTCGAGAAGATACCCACTCATCTCCGTCCAATCGTCGGCATCGAGCGATTTCGCTTTCGGATAAAATCGGTCTTTTAGCTGCAGCACTTCGCGGAGATTGTCGGTGCGCACAAAATAGCGCATCATGCGCGCGAGGTATTGATCGGTCGGACCGTAGAGCTGCACGAGGGATGCATACTGCTTGCGTGCTTCTTCGAATTTCGAAGGGTCTTTTTCGGTCGCCCATTCGAGAAAGATATCGCCGAGCAGGAGGATACCGTCGGCATCGTTTATGTGATAGTCGAGCACACTCCGCCGCGCGATCTCTTCGGCCTTTTCATAATTTGCCAAATCGTCGCATTCCATGCGAGCGTATTCGATACCCGCTTCTTTATCGTAATTAAAATAATAAAGGATATTGCGGTACATCCGCTCCGCCCTGAGGTATTGCTTTCGTTCGCGGTATGCGCGCGCATATTTGAAAAGCCACTTTTTTTGCAGCTGCACGTCGGCGGCCTCATTGAACAGCGCTTCCGACTGAGGGTATTCGTCGGCTTTAATGAGCGCGTATCCCTGTTTGTACAGGCCGTTCGCTCTCAGCGGGCGCCAGATAAAATTACGCGTAAAAATTATTAATCCGAATACGGCTGCAGCGGAAAGAAGGGCGAGTACGATGCCTGGAATGATCCTGTTTTGCAGCTGATACTGAAGAGACGCTTTATATGCGTTGTATTCGGCTACGGTGCGCCGCTCAAAATCGCGCGGAACGGGAATGGCGATATCGAGCATCTTTTCGAGGCTCGAAGCAACTTGACGCGCGGGCGCTTTGTTGAGAATTTTTTCAACGATTTCAAACTGCGCGTCATCGGTAAACTCGTTTGCAACGAGCAGATTTTCGACGGCAAGGCGTACGTTGAGCGGATAGTTCGCAAGGTTTGCGAGAAATTTTTCATACTGCGCATCCGTGAGCGTATTTTTCGGCGGCTTTCCGCCTTCGGCAGCTCCGCGGAAATCGGGAGTCGGAAGTTTGATACGACCGCTTTTATCGGTTTTTACTTCCGCCGTATCGGAAAAGCCGGGAATTTCAAAATCGGAGAGATCGCCGTGCATGCCGAGTTCGAAATCTGTTTTATCCGCTTCGGATTTTTCCGGCTCTTTGACCGTAAAGTCGAGCCCTTCCATTTCGGACGTATCGAAATGTTCTATCGGAACGGTTTCTTCGTCGCTCGCGGTTTTCGACGTTGTATCGCCTGATTTTTCATCGCTCCCGATCGCTCCCGTTTCACCGCGAGCAGTCGTTCCGTCGTCGTCCGTCTCTCCGTTTCCCGTATCGAGATCGAAATCGAACGCATCGGGATCGAAGGTGTCCGGAGGCAAGCGGGCGGCAAGCATATCCGAAGGTGTCTCTTCGCTTTCTTCCGCCGCATCCCCGCCGAGAGAAATCTCGTCCGAAGGCGGAAGTGCGCCCGACCTTTGCATCGTTCCTTCGTTTTCCGCCCCTTCATCTCTGAGAGAAATTTCATCCGTCGCTTGCCGCGGCGATTTTTCAGCGATTTCATCTTTTTCACCGCCAAGTGAAATTTCATCTGGAGCGGAAGTCGTATCGGTTGCCGCTCCGGAAAAAGCGGCAGTGTCTGAAGACCCGCCCTCATCGAACATGGAAGAAAAATCGAAATCGGGAAGTTCCAAACTGTCCGGAGCGCCATCAAGCGGAGAAAGCGGCGCCCCTTCCACACCCGAATCGACCGCGCCGCTCTGTGTCCGGTTTGCGATCACATTCTCGGACGCATCGTCAGCACCGGATGCTCGGGCGATTTTTTGTTCCTTAGGCGTTTTGCCGAAAGGCGGTACGCGATCCGCATCTTTTTCGGAAAATGCGGTTTCACCTGCGGACTGTACGGCACCTCCGATTTCACCCTCAGGCATGTCCTCCGGTAGTTCGATATTCATATCGATGGTCTGCCCGCCGGTATCGAAATCATCCGCCCAATCGGAAGCGGAAGATTCGACCGTCGGAGGAGGAGCTTCGTTCGTTTTTTGATCCGCGATCTTTTGTGTCGGAGAAGGAGCGGCTGATGAGGAAGTGTCAAGATGTCCCGCATCTTCTGACGGCAGAGCGTGTTCGGAAGGAACCTCGTATTCGGAAAGCGTTTGATGTCCGGGCGGCGCCTCATGCTCGGAGGGCACTTGACGTTCGGACGGCGCTTCATCTACAGGGGGCGCAGGAAGGGAAAAATCATCTTCCGGAGAAAGTGTGAACGCATCAAGCGATGGAAGATCGGGCACGGTATGAGCATGGTCGGTATGAGCGGGGATGTCCGATACTGCCGACGGAAACTCGTCGTGGGGCGGAAAAGAAAATGCATCCGGCAAAACGGCGCTCGTTCGGGACGGGCCGCCGTTTTGATTCGACACGGATGTACGGGGCGGCTCGCCGCCCTCGTCGGACGGCACATCGGACGAGTCCTCTTCCGGCAGCACATCGCTCGCTTCCGCTTCCACTCCGCTCATATCGCCGAGCAGATCGTCGAGATTCATATCCGCGATCGATACTTCTTCCGGTTCGGTCTCTTCGACTTTTTGTTCCGGCTCATCGGCAAATTGGGAAAGGTCGGGCATTTCCGCCTCTCCTGCCGATGCGGAAGGGATAACGGGATTGAGCAAATCGGAGAGATCGGGAACGGCAGGCGAAGACGTTTCGGCGTTTTCTTTCGGCGCCGCATCCTTTTTCCCCGTTCCGGTGATATCGGAAAAATCTTCAGCGTCGGATGAAGCCTGCGACGGTACCGCCTGCTCCGGAGCTTCAGGCATACCGATGACGAAATCTTCCGAATCGTCGACATCGCGTATCGTTTTCGGAAACGGGATTAGGATCGGCTTTTCGCCGCGGGACGCACGCTCGTGTACCTCATTGCCGAGTGCGAGAATATCTGTATTGAATTTCTTTAGTTGGCTTAACCCCGGCATAATCCACCCGATTTATTGTATCGTTAAAACGCCCGTCTTTACAAGTATTTGACCGTACCCTCAAGGCAAGCGCACCGGAAAACATACTTTATTAAAGTTAACAGCATTCAAAAAGCGGCGACACTCCCGGCAGCAACCCTGCCGTTCACCGCGGCTGACCGTGATTGGAATCGGACTGCGCAATCTCTTTTTACAAAGAGATTGCTTGCCATTCCTCATAGTACGGCATTGCAGAAAATGTCAATTTTCGAAAATGCCGTACTCGTGTGCGAAAGCGCACACGTATATACACAAGTTTGCCTCGTAAACTTGCAGTTAAACGGAACGCGCTATTTTAGCGTTCCGTTTAAACTCGGTCAGAGCGGTTCGGCGGCAGTGCCGCTGCCTCGCGTTCCGCCTTTTATTCGGCTGTACACTTTCTTTGCAGGTATACATCTCCGGTGCGTTTGCCCTGCGTATTCTCTATTAGGTCTAATTTCGAGTTTTCTAAAACTCGAAATTTTCCATCCGTTTCGTTCACCAACTGAATGGCGAGTTTCGAAAGTAAATAAAATGATGCGGAGGCGAGGTTCCGGCTGCGTGCCGTTTCGAGCGTTAGGCTTACGGAAGCGTACCCTAAAAGCTCGACCGCGGCTTAGCGGACGGGTTCTCGCCGAAAGCATATCTTTATTTAGAAATACTTTCGAAACTCGACTTTCGACCTATTATAATAACGGAAGATTTTCACGCATACATTAGAAAAGTCTCGAACGGCACTCGTTATCTTTTGCCGACACGGTAAATCTTCGGCGCCGTTTTGCCGATAATCGGAATATGAAACGCTTTCTTTTTTTGCTCTGCGCGCTTACGGCATCGTTTTGCCGCATATCCGCGGCGGATTACAACGATGAAACCGTTCTCGAAATCCGCGGCGTCGGCGTGCCGTACGAAAAAGACGGTACCGTCGTTTTTACCGCCGACGCAAAATCGCGCTTTACCGGCATCGCATTCGATTTTGAAGGATACAAAACGATCCATCCGTTTCGCATACACACGATGCGCGATATGGACGGCAAAGCAAAAGGCTCGGTTTTGTTTTTTATTTTAAAACGGCCAGACAATACCCGTTCGGTTTCGTACCGCCTCGTCATCGACGGATTGTGGACGACCGACCCGGCGAACCCCGACAGCTACTATGACGAAAAAGCAGGCATCTCTCTTTCGCGCTTTACCTTCGCTTCCGATCTGCCGCAAAAACCCGCGCCCGCCGCAACAAACGCGGCATCGGAAAACATCGTACGATTTATCTGCCGCGCAAATACGCATCAAAAGATATACCTTGCAGGCTCGTTTACGAATTGGGATCCTTGGATTTACGAAATGAAAGAAACGTCGCGCGGCTTGTACGAAATCGCACTGCCCTTGCCGTCCGGCACGCATTATTATAATTATTATTCCGGAATGGATGCGCTCACCGACTCGACGAATCCGAATAAAGCGTACACAAAAGACGGACGCGTCGCATCGGTCATCACGGTGCCGTAGGCGACGGGGAAACAATACAAGCCGTCAGCCGAACAATCGGTTGTACCACACGCGGCTTGTTCGCGTGTCGGCTTTGAAAACGGTGTTATGTGATTGTTTTATTCCTCGATTCAATTTACCGCATAATACTTTGCATATTGAGAAAGTACTTCATTCATCATGGTCTGATATTTTGTATGATTTTTCTTAGCTTCTGTTTTGAAAAAATTAATACAATCGGAATCAATTGAGATTGTTATTTTTTCTTTTGTTGATTTTTTTACAAGCTTTGATGGAGCTGGAAGGAAATCCGCCACTAATACGGCAGAATCCAATGCTTCCATTACTGATTTTTCGGGGTTACTGTAAATGTTCTTCATAGAGTTTCTTTCCTTGACGCCAATAGCCTGCGCCGAAAATTCTAATATTCTGATCGCGTATTGTAAAACGCACCGTCAAAATTCCTTTGTCTGTTTTTCCAATGCAAAAATAGCGTTTTTCTGAAACGGAATGCTTTACATCTTCTAAAATCATACGGTTTACATCAAAAAAAGCATCCTGCGCTTTTTCAAAAGAAACCTTATGCTTTTGTATGTTTTCAGAGTTCTTATCTTCATCCCATTCAAATGTTATATACATCTATACTATACATACTGTTTTATGT